>PGZG01000063.1 GCA_002840115.1 Gammaproteobacteria bacterium HGW-Gammaproteobacteria-14
GACACTGACTCTCTTATCAAGGAGAGTCAGTGCTCCCCGGTGCGAGCAGACAATGAAAAATCACTGCGCCGCCACAATAGCGCGACAAGCAGCGCATGTACGTTAAGTAATAACGCCAGGCTCCATTCAAACGCATTTTCAATATCGTTGTAGCGCTCCGGCATCAGCACTCCCAGCAGCACCGACAACAGGCCCATTAGCAAGGTAAACAAACTCAACTGCAGCAAACGTTGCCCCGATGTACGCAATGCCGGTACTTCTCGCAGAGCACCCGACAACTGCAACTGGGCGATCCAGGTAAGGCCAAACCATCCCACCACACCAATGCGCCGCATCATATTAAACATGTCCCCCGCATGCCCCAGTGCCAGCGTATAGATCAACAAGGACAGCGACGACACCACGCCAAGCCAGGGCAACGCCCGGCCCATAGACACTCTGAAGGATTGCAGCCATACCCGGTTCAATTGCCAGAACAACACCATCAATACACAGGTGGGGATCATCCCGCCTTTGAAAACAAAATATGCTGTGCCATGACGACCGGCACGGGAAATACTCGAACAGGTTTCCCAATAGGGAATACACCAGCCGACATTACCCTCTATGGCGGAAATCAGAAATGACAGATGAATGGTCAGAAATGGCAGCAGAGCGCAGCACATCGCTAATGGCCAGATTCGGTAACTTGGTGACGAGGTTTTCATCGGGGCTCCTCTGGATAACTCCTCAGGCACCTCTGACAAACGTTGCTGATTGCAAGTCGATTGAAATGCTAGCCGCGCTGCCGCCCCTCTACGGGGCGGCACGGGAAATTACGGATCAGCGAATCACTACAAAGAACATGCCGCCATTGCGATTTAAGCGCAGCAGAATCGCCGCCTCCTTATCCGGAATCGCTGTGCGCAGCTGATCCATATCGACAATATCCTGACGGTTAGCGTTCACGATCACATCGCCACTACGCAGCCCTGCGCGGGCCGCCGCACTGCCCTGCTCCACGTCGTCTACCAGCACGCCGGTCTCCGCATGGGACAGCTCGCCCTTGCGTAAATTACGCAAACTGGCCCCTTTCAGGTATTTCGACATACTGCCGCCATCCGCCGTAGTTTGCGTGGTCTCACGAATCACGGCAGTGATTGAGCGCTCACGGCCATCACGCATCACGGTTAATTCGATACGATCACCCACCGGCGACATGCCAACCTTGTTACGCAGATCCGCCGCGCGACGTACCGGCCGACCATCCACCGCCACCACCACATCACCGGCCAACAGGCCGGCATCTTCAGCCGCGCTGTCTTCCACCACCTGAGTAATCACCACGCCACGCTCATCCGCACTTACGCCGAAGGCTTCCGCCAACTCGTTGGTGAGATCCTGAATATTCACACCCAGCGTGCCACGTTTCACCTCTCCATGTTCAATCAGCTGCGCCATAATGTTGGCAACCATATCTGTGGGAATGGCAAAGCCAATACCGATATTGCCGCCCGCCGCTGCGATAATTGCGGTGTTAATTCCCACCAGTTCACCGCGTAAATTCACCAACGCGCCACCGGAGTTGCCAGGGTTAATGGAGGCATCGGTCTGAATATAGTTTTCATAGCCATCCATGCGCAGCCCAGTGCGACCCAGTGCGGAAACAATGCCGGAAGTCACGGTATGCCCCAAGCTGAACGGATTACCAATGGCCACAACAAAATCCCCGACTCGCAGCGTTGAAGAGTCCGCAATGGGCATTTGGGTAAGACCGTTAGGCGGCACCCGCAGCACCGCCAGATCCACCTCAGAATCCATACCTACCAACTCGGCCTCCAGAGTGCGACCATCATTCAGGGTTATTTCAATCTGCTCCGCATGACGTACCACATGGGCATTGGTCAACACGAAGCCTTTTTCTGCATCCACAATCACACCGGAACCGGCGCTGGTGGTACGTCGCTCCTGAGGCATATTGGGCATATTAAAAAAGCGCCGAAAGAATGGATCTTCCATTAGCGGGTTCTGGGTACGAACCCGACCCTGGGTGGCAATATTCACCACCGCCGGAATCGCCTGATCCAGCATCGGCGCCAACGAAGGCAATGGCTGACCATCCGCCAACATCCCCGGCAATGCCGAAGACACACTCTGCGAAGCCAACAGCAGCACCAGCCCGAAAGCCCCCACAACCTGACGATGAAATGACAACCCGGTATTCAAGCCCTATCTCCTCTTCAATCATGTCGCTTTAATCACGGCCTGCGCCGTTCGACTCATAAGCTCACGATTCGGTTCCGAACCGTCAGTGATCTGGTGTATTCGGAGCCTGATCACCCGGCGCCGACGGATGTGAGTTGTAGCTATGAATCGTAACTATGAACCATAGTGATACAAGGTAACGCGATTAAATTCCCGAGACTCATCCAGATCAGGCCAGGTCACCGCATCCATCACATCACCGCGACGATACCCCGGCGCCGACAGATTGCGCACCCGGCTATCCGCCAGTACGACCCTAGGCGCTCTCTGAAAGCGGGCCAGTAAAGCCAGATTATCGCGGTCATAAAGAATATCCGCCGCCGTCACCAAGTCCGCCACCTTCAGACAGGCATCAAGATCATCACTGAGTTCCACCGCCAAACCAAGACTGACAGCATTTAACTGAACCGCCGCCAACGCCTGCGGGTCAATATCGCAGGCCAGCACCCGAGTCGCCCCGGCATAGGCCGCCGCCAGCGCCACTACCCCGGAGCCCGGCCCCACATCCAGTACTGTCTTCCCCTGCAGCAAGGCAGGCCGATCCAGTAACCAGCGAGCCAGCACCTGACCACTGGCCCAGCAAAAGCTCCAGTAAGGCGGTGTTTCCATCAAGGCCGCCGCGCAATCGCTGTCCAGACGAGTGCCGGAACGAATATCCCCCAACAACCAGAGTGGTAACTCCGGGATTCCCGGCGGCGCCTGCGCTTGCAGACAAGCACCGGGCACCAGCGCCTGAAGATGCCGCTGTAATTTCTGATGCCGCTCTGTGACTTGGCCGTCGCTCATGTACACTGCCACTTTTAGGAACTGGTTGTTCACTGAACTGGCGCACCGCCAGCCAGTGATAGCAAGCCCGGGAGAATAACAAAATGCCGGCTCTGCGCGCAGCGTTAGCCCTGATCATCGTCATTACCCTGAGTCACCATCAGGCGCTGGCCCGTGAGGATGGCTGGGAAGGCACCTTGCCGGACCGCTTTTTTGACACCTTCATGGAGTTTTACCGCAACGACCCCAGCGCTCTGGCACGCTATCCCGGAGGCCTGCGTAACATCTCCTCGGAGCAGCTCCACCGGGCCATCATCGGTCTGGATACCACCCATTTCAGCTATCTCTACCCCATGAGCATTCGCGGCCACGAACTGCCGACGCTCGAAGGTACGCCTATCAAGCGTTTGTCACTAATGGCCGTACGTGGCAAACGAATGATTCCCATCCCGTTCCAGATCGATGAGTTTGATCGCACCGGTCTAATCTGGATTCCCGGCCATAACAAAGCACCGGCGGAAGGCAAACCGGATATTCTGGACGACTTTGATGAGCTGGTTTTCATGTTTCGCGATGGCGGCCAATTGCGCTACGACAGCCAACAGCATGGCGAAATTGAGGGCCGGGTGCTCCATGAGATTCGTCTCGACTCACCGCGCAATAACCCCCGTTATGTCTATCTTATGCTGGACAACCCGGAGCGCTCTGAGGCCAATTATGTTCAGGTGGATTTTGCCAAGGGCCGTATCGACACCACCGTTATGGAAATGGTCTACGACACCAAAAACGTGATCAATATTGAGCACATTGCCAGCAAGGTCGGGCCACACCATGGCATCAACCTGTTTGACAGTATGTACATCAATATCAGCACCGGCATTCTCAACCAGAACATGAGGATCAACCTGGAAAGCGGCAAAAACATCCGGGCGGTGCCCGTGGCGGTGAAAGACGGTCCCATCCGCGCAAGCTTTCTGGTGCGAACCCGCATCTGGTACATGTATTTGCCAACGCTGTTTAACCAGCAATTTGGCATTCATTTCTATGAGCAGGGTATTGTTGTGCCAAGCCGATTCGCCATCGACGGCATGCGCACCCTACGCTACTTCCTGATGTTCCTGCGAGAACCGCGCATTGAGTTCAGTGTTGATTTTCATAATCTGGAAGGAGCCAAAGTCACCTTTGATAGCGTCCATAAAACCGACGAAGACTGGGGCATTGTCGATGGCGTTATGAGTCCGTTCGAGGAGCGCATGGCCAGCTATCGACTGCCGGGAGACTGGCTACATATGGCCTCCGGCCGCGGCTGGGAAATGTTTTTTGCCAACCATATGCCGGTCGTCGAGAACGGCCTGTTTGATGCCTTCCTCGACGGCATGACCCTGTCAATGATTTACCGAGATGATAAAGCCGACGTATTACCCCATGAACGCTTCCCCGGAGCCACCCCCCGATTTGGCTTCTCCAGCAGCGGCATGCCAGGCTATGTCATTGATCTGCTCAGCTCACTGCCACGGATGAACTTCTCCCGCATCGACACGCTGGGCGAAGCCATTATTCTGCTTGCCGAAGAAGAAAACCGCGGCCGAGGAAAACTGGATGGTTATGACCGGGCCGCGAACAAAGTTCTTTCACGATTGCGGGACGAGGGACGCATTACCAGTGCCACTCAGCTGGCCGACGCCTTTATTGCCGATATTAACCGGATGAAATTCACCGGTATGGAACGCGACCAGCTACACGGCCTGCTGCGTGACGCCATTATCGCCGTGGTCGATGATCCCGGCGCCGTCCAGCATGGTCAGGTGCTGGCAAAAATGGTTGAGCTGGCAAACGCCCGCAATATCGATATCGCCCAGCTACGTTACGGCTCCATGGACAATACCCTGTGGTTACCAGACTGGACCGGCGAAGGCGGCCCCCGTGACTTTCACTGGCAGGTGCAAAACCCGCCCCGTCACACCATTCGCCCGGCACCACCGCAACCGACTCTTTACTGACCGACCACACTACAGTCATAGCCCTAAGGGCCACTAGTGACAGAATCAGGCCGGGCGCTGACGTCATTGACCATCAGCGCCAGTCGCGGGATGCTGGCACTCTAGGAGGCCCATTGGCCTGAGCCCGGCATACCCCCTGGGCCCGTAGTGAGATAACAATAATGATCGTTGCCAACTCTCGGGTGCCCAGCGCCCTGCTAACGGCCATAACCGGCGGAATGTTTTGTCTGGTGTTATTGCTGGTGTTAAGCCTGATCTCAGGTTTAGCGCTGGCAAATACCGCTGCCGCCCGCACAGACTCCCGTCCTCAGGTAACCGATGCGGTTATCGACGCCTTTATTGATGCCTATCGCGATGACCCGGCCGCACTCATGCGTTATGCCCCAACGGTGCGCAATGCCTCCGTGGCGCAAATGCGCCGCACCATTCATCGTCTGGATCTGACTCACTTCAGCTATTTGTATCCGATGGTAATTAGCGGAGCAGAGCTGCCCAGCGCCCATGATGTACCACTGGAAAGGCTGTCGCTAATGGCGGTTCGCGGCGGAAAACTGATTGCCATCCCCTTCCAGTTTGACGAGTTCAACCACGATGGTCTGATCTGGATTGACGGACAAACCCCCGGCAGCCCGGCGGGAACCCGTGGGGCACTGGATACATTTGATGAGCTCGCATTTATGTACCGTGACGGCGGCGCAACCCGGTTTGACGCCCAGCAGCATGGCCAGCCCGAAGGGAAAATTCTCAAAGAAATTCGTCTGGAGGCAGATCAATCCGCGCCACGCTATGCCTACCTGGTAAAAGACAACCCGCAGCGCTCCGAAGCACGTTATGTGGATGTCTCTCTGGAGGAAGGACGCATCGAAAGCACCGTCTTGAAAATGCATTTCGACCGCCGCAACTTGCTCGGCATTAATCATGTGGAAAGCCGCATCGGCCCCCATGCCGGCGAGAACGTTTTCGACAATATCCATATTTCCCTGAGCACCGGCATCCTCAATCGCAATTTGCGCTTCAGCCTCGATACCGAGAAAAATATTCGTGTGGTCCCTCGAGCTGTTGCCGCTGGCCCCATTCGCAACACCATGCTGTTGCGAGTACGCATCTGGTACCTTGGCATGCCCACCCTGGTGAGTCAGGACATTCATGCTCACTTTTATGAGCAAGGCGTGGTAATACCCATGCCTTTCGCTGTCGATAGTGTAGGGTCATTGCGTTATTTTGTTTCTTTATTGCGTGAGCCACGACTCGACCTCAGCGTCGACTTCCATAATCTGGATGGCGCCAAAGTCACCTTTGCCAGTGTTTGGCGAGCAGACCAACAAGCCCTTGCGGACTATCGCATGAGCGACTTTGAAGTCGGCATGAACTATGCACGCATGCCCGGCGACTGGTTACATCTGGACTCCGGGCGTGGCTGGCAAATGTTTTTTGTTAACGGCATGCCCTTGGTAGAAGGCGGACTATTTGATCAGTTTATGGAAGGCTCAGAGCTGAACATGATGTATCGCGACGCCAGCGATCTCGACGGTAAGTCGGTGCGCTACCATTCCGTCTTACCCCGCATTGGCTTTCGTCTCAGTGGCCTGCCCGCACCCGCCATGGAGTTACTCGCCGCGTCCCCGCGAATGCCACGCCGGGTGAGCACTCTGGGCGAAGCCTTGCTATGGATGGCAGAAGACCCCGACCGCCTGAACCGCTACGACGAAGCGGCCAATCGCACCCTGAGCAAACTGAAAGAACGAGGCCTCATTACCACCGCCGAACAACTGGCGGACGCCTTTATTACTGATATGAGCCGCATGCGTTTTACCGGCCTGCCACGGGACGACATTGATCAACTGATGCGCGACGCCATTATGGATACCGTCACCGATGTTGGTGCGGTACGCCATGGCGAGATCATTGCGCGCATGGCGGAGCTGGCGCAACAGCGGCATATCCAGTTACAGGATTTGCGGCAGGCCACCATTGATAATGCACTCTGGTTCCCCGACTCCCTCGGCAGCGAAGGACCCCTGGGGTTTCATCGTGAGGTCAGCCAACCGCCACGAGCCGTCATCAAAGCCAAAAACCAGCTCGGCAGTACTCCGCAAACGACTCAACAATAAAAATCAGGACATCAGGATGATATTTCGCTTTATTACTCTTATCGGCCTGCTACTCGGCAACTTGCTATCAATCACTCAGGCCGTGGACTTTGATGTTCAGCAGACCTGGCAGCCGGTCAGCGAAGGAGTCAGTGTTATTGTTGAGCCTGTTAACGGTCGTTATCAGGTTGATGATGTTGTCGCACTGACCAATAGTGACTGGCAACCCGTCACCGGCGCCATCAATGCAGGCTATACCGATGCCGGACACTGGTATCGCATACTGATACGCAACGCATCACCGTTTAGTGCTGAACGCCTGTTGGAGCTGGCATACCCGTTACTGGATCATATTGAGTTCCATGAAGTGTATGGTGGCATGGTCGTGCAATCCTTTGTCACCGGTGACGCTCTGGCATTTCGTGACCGGCCACTGGTGCATCGCAACTTTGTATTCCCTCTGACCATCCCCGCCAACGATCATGTCATGGTCTATCTGCGCGTACAGACCGCTGGCGCACATCAGGTGCCGCTAACGCTCTGGGAAGAACGCGCCTTCCATGCCAACAGTGAAAAAGGCCTCGGCGGGCGCGCCATCTTCTACGGCATTTTATTAGTAATGGCGGCGTTTAACCTGTTTCTGTTTTTCTCCCTTCGAGAGCGTGCCTACCTGTATTACGTGCTACTGGTAACTCCCATGCTGTTGCTAATGACTGCCATGCATGGGGTGAGCTTCCAGTATTTGTACCCCGACTCTCCGCGCCTGCACGAAATGATGATTCTGACCATGGTGCCTATCGCCCTGATTACCATGTGTCTGTTTACGGTGGGATTTTTTAATCTGAAGCAATCCCATCCGCTATGGTATCGCTTGTTTCAAGTATTGATGGTGCTGGCTGGCATCGCTGTTATTGGCGCTTTCCTGCTGCCCTACGGAACCTCCACCCGGCTATCCGTATTTCTGGCTTTACCAGTATGTATCGCCAATATCAGCGCTGGCATTATGCTCTGGAGCAGCGGCGAAAAAAGTGCGCGCCTTTTCTCCCTGGGCTGGTTTGCACTGATTACCGGCAGCATGCTGATGGTGCTTAACAAGCTTGGCGTGCTACCGGTTTTCTTTCTCACTGAACACGGTATTCCTCTGGGAGCGGCGGCTCAGTCACTGGTCTTCTCTTTTGCGTTGGCAAGCCGCTTGAATCAGGAACGGGAAGCCCGCATTCAGGCAGTACATAACCAACAACAGGCGCAGGAGAAATTCCTCCATGCCGCCAGCCATAATGAAGTGACCGGACTGCCCAATCAGATCCTCTTTGAACAGGTCATTCATAACAGCTTCCCGACAACTTCCGCTCATAACGGCAATGCCACCAAGCAGTACAGTATCTGTGTACTGCAGCTGCGGCATTATGATGAAGTTCAGAAAACTCTCGGCCATGAACACACGGATGCGCTACAGCATGAAATTGCCGAGCGCCTGAATCAGGCCTTGCTTCATAACCCCAATGTATTGGTGCTGGACACCCAGTCACAGCCCGCCGCCGTAACTGCTCATCTGGATTCCGGTCGGTTTGCCTTTGCCATCAGCCAATCCCAGCGAGAGCAGCTCAACCCATTGATCAAGGCCCTTGCCGACACCATGGCAGCACCGATCAACTTCCATGGCCTGCAACTGGAGTTTGGCTTCCTGTTTGGATTAGCGGTCAGGGATAGTCGTCAAGACGTACCCTTAATGATTCGCCAGGCCATCATTGCCTTCGAACAGGCCAACCACGAGCGCGATGGCATTGCTTTTTACCGGGCCTCCATGAGCCCCTACAGCACCCGTCGACTGGATCTGATGACGGATCTTCGTTTTGCCATTGAACAGGACGCACTCACCATTCAGTTTCAACCGCGCATCAGTCTCAAGGGAGCAGGCATTGTTGCCTTCGAAGCACTGGTGCGCTGGTCACACCCGGAGCATGGCGACATCACTCCGGCGGAGTTTATTCCACTGGCAGAGCGCACCGGGCTGATCTCCGCATTGAGTCGCTGGATGATCAGCCAGTCACTGGCGTTTATTGGCACTCTGGATAATCACCAATGTAGTGCGGCGGTCTCGATCAATATATCCGCCAACAATCTTCTTGAGCCCGGTTTCTGCCAGCAACTCGACGAGCTACTCACACAACATCAGGCCTCACCCAAGCGGTTAATGCTGGAAATAACGGACAGCGCGGCCAACGCTGATGAAACGCTGATGCATGGAGTACTGAATGACATCAAACAACGGGGAGTAGCACTGGCGCTGGATGATTTTGGTAGCGGCCATCATTCACTGCGCTGGATTCGAGGATTGCCACTGGATGACATTTTGATTGCTCGAGACTTTATCAAGCACATTCATAAAAACCGTGGCGATGCCACCATTGTCAGAACCACCGTAGAGATGTGTCATGAACTCGGCTTCCGCACCGTTGCCCAAGGAGTGGAAACCGCAGAAACCGTGAATGCCTTAAAACAGGCGGACTGTGATATTGCCCAAGGTTATTACTTTAGCCCACCGCTCTCAGAAACCGATGCCCTGCAATGGCTTGGCAAAAGCCAGTGGGCCAAAAAACAATAAACCACCAACACCGTCCTCAGGGCGGTGCCAGAGCACCCAAGGAGT
>PGZG01000064.1 GCA_002840115.1 Gammaproteobacteria bacterium HGW-Gammaproteobacteria-14
GTATACTTGCGACCCAGCCAAGGGAGAATGCTGTGCGCTTATTGATACCGATCGGCCTGCTATGGGTGCTGCTTTTGGGGCTTGCCGGTTGCGGCCAGAAAGGCCCGCTGTATTTTGCCGAGCCGGCCGCTGAACAGCCCGCCACTTCCGCAGAAGACCGCGATGATGACGAAGCCGATACCACTGAACCGCAGCCGGGGAGCTGACCATGGACCATTTTCAATATCGTGACGCCCAGCTCCATGCCGAAGAAATTGCCGTTGCGGATCTTGCGGAGCGTTTTGGCACGCCACTCTATATTTATTCTCGCGCCACTCTGGAACGTCACTTTCGGGCTTTTGATGACGCCTTTGGCGATCACCCTCATCAAGTCTGTTATGCGGTTAAAGCCAATTCGAATATTGCGGTACTCAATATTCTGGCACGCCTTGGTGCTGGTTTTGATATTGTTTCCGGTGGCGAGCTGACCCGGGTTCTTCGGGCCGGCGGCGATCCCCATAAGATTGTCTTCTCGGGCGTCGGCAAAACCGCCGATGAAATTGAACTGGCATTGAAAGTAGGAATTCACTGTTTCAATGTGGAGTCCGCCGCCGAACTGGAGTTACTTAACCTGGTGGCAGGCGAACAGGATACCGTGGCACGTATTGCCATTCGCGTGAACCCGGATGTGGATGCGGAAACACACCCCTATATTTCCACCGGTCTGAAAGAAAACAAGTTCGGTGTCGATATTGAGGAAGCGCCAGCGCTCTATCAGCATGCAGCAGATCTTGCCCATATCGAAGTGATTGGCGTGGATTGCCATATTGGCAGCCAGCTCACCAAGTTAACGCCCTTTGAAGATGCGCTGACCCGGGTGCTTGCTCTGGTGGACAAACTTCAAGCCCAAGGCATCACCATTCGTCATCTGGACCTCGGCGGCGGCCTTGGTGTGCGTTACCGGGATGAAACTCCACCGGAGCCTGCGGACTATATTGCTGCACTGTTAAAACATATTCCTGCGGACATGCCGGTGCATATCGAACCCGGCCGTGCCATTGCCGCCAACGCAGGCCTGTTTGCCACTCGAGTGCTGTACCTGAAACCCACCGCCCACAAAAATTTTGCGGTGGTGGATGGCGCCATGAATGACCTGATTCGCCCCAGCCTGTATTCCGCCTGGATGGATATTATTCCGGTACAACCCCATGACGCCGACTGCCGTCAGTGGGACATTGTCGGGCCCGTTTGCGAAACCGGTGACTTCCTCGGCAAAGATCGCACCCTGTCACTGGAAAGCGGCGACTTGCTGGCAATCCGTTCCGCCGGAGCTTACGGCTTTTCCATGGCAAGCAACTACAACAGCCGCAATCGCCCCGCTGAAGTAATGGTCGATGGCGATCAAGCTTTTCTCGTCCGCCAGCGGGAAACCTATGAGGAACAGCTGCGACTGGAAAGCTTGCTGCCTTGAGCATGTAGCGTTTCTCCATAACTCGCAGAACGCTCCGGAATAACAGCGAGTCATACCAACTCGGGTATCATCTCCGGTATTGACTCGCTGCAACCCTTGATATGAATCACCGGCCGGGCGCTGCGCAGCTGCACTTCCGTAGTAATTCCATAAACGTTTTCCAGTCGATCACGCTGCAGCACCTGCGCAGGTGTACCATCTGCCACCAAACGACCATGATCCAGCATCCATACCCGCGTCGCGAAACTCGCCGCCAATGCAAGATCATGGCAAGCGACCACTACACAGAAGTCTCCGCGCTGGGCCAATCGGGAAAGCACCGCCATCACCCGGTATTGTTGCGCCGGGTCCAGTGCGGAGGTGCACTCATCCAGCAACAATAACTTCGGGCCACTGGTAAACCACAGCTGCGTCAGCACCCTCGCCAATTGAACTCGCTGCTGCTCACCGCCTGACAAGGAACTGTAGAAGCGCCAGGCCAGGTGATCTACCTGCAACCACCGCATCAACTGCATCACTGCGGGGTGCGATGCATTACCGCTATGGCGGCCGGGCAAGCCCAACGCCACTACTTCAGCCGCCGCGAACGGAAATGCCACCGTGGCATGCTGCGGCATTACCGCCCGCACCCCCGCCAACGCCGGGCCACGCCACTGCTTAAGTGATATGCCTTGCAGCATGATATCGCCACCGTAATCACTGAACTCGCGCGCCAATACTCTAATCAGCGATGATTTTCCGGCACCGTTTGGCCCTAACAGGGCAATCAACTCACCGGCATTGGCTAACGCTGTAATATCGTCCAGCAAATAACGTCCGCCTGCACGGTAGCGCAATTGCGACAGCGTCAACAAAGCAGTATTCATATGCCACGCCTCCGTTGCATCAATAACAGCAGAAAGAAAGGCCCGCCAATAAGCGCCATCACAATACCGATGGGCAGCTCCGCTGGCGCGACTACTGTTCTTGCAAACATATCCGCCAACACCAGCAATAACGCACCAAGTAATGCCGAGGCGGGCAACAACACTCGGTGGTCTACTCCCAGTAGCAAGCGCACCAGATGGGGCGCCACCAGTCCGACAAACCCAATCAATCCGGACACCGATACCGCAGCACCCACCGCCAAAGCCACGCTGACCACTGCTATTTGCTTAACCCGCTGAGGAGAAAAACCAAGATGCCCGGCAACGGCCTCACCAAGTAGCAGGGCATTCAGCGGCCGGGCAATCCATGGCGTCACAAAAAAGACAGCCATTAAACAAGGCAACGCAATGAGCACATCCCCCCAACTTGCCTGCGCGAGACTACGCATATTCCAGAATGTCAGGGTACGGAGCTGCGCATCATCCGCCATAAACACCAGCAACCCGGTAACAGCCATGGCAATAGAATTAATCGCAATACCAGCCAGCAATAACAGCGCCACATCGGTACCATCATGACGACTGGCAATACGCCAAACCATCATCGAGGCCAGTAATGCGCCAATAAAAGCGCCAGCCGGCAGCATGAACGAAGGCATGACATAACCCATTGTTGAAAATGCACTCCCTCCCAATACAATGACCGAAACCGCCGCCAGCGCAGCACCACTGGACACGCCAATTAAACCCGGGTCCGCCAATGGATTACGGAACAATCCTTGCAACACAGCACCGGACATTGCCAGAGCAGCACCAACCAACGCCGCCAGCATCAATCTTGGCAGCCGCAGTTCACGAATCACCAGCGCTTCCCTACTGCCGGCCATATCTGTAGAAAATGCATTAAAAATATCCGTCAGCGTTATCGGGAAAGGACCAACGCGGACCGAGACCAGCGCACACCCCAGTAGCAATATCCCCAATGCTATTACTGCCCGAGATCTGTTAGGCCGAACAACGTCCGCTGTCATTAATGACTCTCTCCCACAGAAGCAACAGCAATGACCGCCTGCAACGCTTCAGGAAGTCGCGGCCCCAGGCCCAGCAACCATCCTGCATCCGCAATCAGCACTCGCCCATGACGTACCGCTTCTGTATGGCTCAACTCCGAGTGGTTAGCTATCTGAAAACTATTTAACTGCGTCTCGGCAACAATAAGAACATCAGGCTCAAGCATTAATGCCGCCTCTCGTGAGAGCGGTTTATAACCCTCAATATCGGCAGCCGCATTCTCAAGGGCCAACCAGTCCAGCATGGACTGCGCCGGCGTACCATGGCCTGCAACCATAACGCCATGGGATCCCGCCGATAGCAAAAACAGGACTCGTGGTTTGGCGGCACCGTTAACATCGCCCTTCAACTGTTCAATGCTGAACTCCAATGATGCTGCCAGTTTTTCACCACGCTCCTTGCGATTAATCAAACTGGCAACTTCACGCACTAGCTCCGGCAAAGCCGCTGGCTCCGTGACAGCAGTCAGTCGGGTTACCGGTGCAAGTCGGGATAATTTCGCCACAGCATGGTCCGGACCAGCATCATGGCTCAGTAACACATGATCTGGGCGCAACGCAGCAATACCCTCTGCTGATAATGCCCGCACGTAACCAATGTTCGGCAGCTTCCTCGCCGCCATCGGCCAACGACTGGTGGCATCAACAGCAACAAGATCATCACCACCACCCAGGGCATAAACGATCTCGGTAATCGCACCACCCGCAACAACCAGTCTGGCCGCCTGCAACGGTTCGCAAAGACCAATCACCATCAGAACCGCAAACAGTCCCTTCATGACATCATATCCAGACTGGCAACCACATCACGCCACCGCGCCATTTCCGGAACACCAGGTTTACGCGCACCAAAAACGCTGAACACCAGCTCGCCATCACGATTAAAGCCATCCAGCGAAGTGATATCACCATCCTCCGATGGTCGCTTAACCACCCAAACAGCGCTGATTCCACCGGTGGAAACATGAAGATTGAAATCATGATCCAGCACATTGAACCAGCCAGGAATATTAACCAGACGCACCACTGGCCCGGTGTAGATCTGAACAATGCCCTTGTTGCCAACAAAAACCATAATCGGCAATGAATCCGATGCCACTCGATTCAGCACTACTTCAAGAGCATTCGTCGCCACCGGGTACGCCCAATCCGTACCTATGCTTTCCAATGCCGTGAGGCGGTCTAACCCGTGTTTTTTCAACATGCCATGAAATTCATGGACATCCGTTATCGACTGCCAGTCATTACGCAACTGATCATGATCAACAAAGCCTTTATAGCGAGCTGGCTTTTCCGCCATGGACTCTGTTATTTCCGGCCGCTGAGTTTCTGCAAGATAGCGATTTACTAATTCTTGCCATGCGGTCATATCGGTGGCTGATACCGCATACACTTTATGCACCGCTGCGCCAGAAGCATCAAAGAATTGCAGGCTATGGCGATCTCCCTTGGGACCTTTATCCGTAACGGCATAACCATGGGCCCAGTTACTAAAGAACACTCTGAGATCAATATCTCCGAGACAAAGCCCCATTCGTCCTTGAGCCGAAACCGTAAATCGCGTCATTGTTCCAATGGTTTCATGAACCACTTCGTCGTTACGGGCCAGAGTCATAATTCTTCCGAGGCCAGACAACGATGCATATATATCTGAGAATGTGTCTTTCAATCGGAGCACATGATCTTCTGGCTCCGTTAACAGTAAGGACATTTCACTAACGCCCAATTGCTGGGCTGCATTACGAATGCGCAATGTCGGATTTTGGTCCCGCAGCACTAGCCACTGGCGCCGCAGAGAAGCCGCATCAGGACCTACAATTTGGTTGATTTCCATTAGATTTCTCCATTTTCCAAAGTGCGCCAGCGAATAACCGGAAAGCCCCCGGCACCCGTGGCATCGTAATAACCGATAATTTGCAACAGGTACCGCGATGACGATTCATCACCTTGATCAGCATCAACCATATAAGTGCGGTAATTAGGCCAGAGACGATGCATGCCGAGCAGGTTATAGGAATACCAACTGTGCTGATCAAAAACCCCTGACGTGGTGTCTGATTGATAGCGTGCCGTCACTAACACGCCATTCGGGTCATGCGTTGCATTACTCCAGAGCGACAGCTCACTCCACGGGAAAGATCCAAAAACAGCACCATTACCGGCACCGCTAACACCACCATTACTTCGCAGGTAGAAATCACGACCCCAAAAAGCAATTTTCAAATCCCAGGAACTTCCTGTGCAGGCCGCCAATGAATTGGCATTAAAGTCAAAGCACAGCTCTCCACCGCCTGCAGGCAGGCTGCCTGTAAAAGTCGCCGTATCATTAAATGCATTGGAACCTGGACTCTGCACATCAAATTCAAACGTAAAGCTCTCTACACCCTCTCCAGCGCGGGTATTAAATGTCAGCTCAGTTGCTCGCATACGGGCATAGCTATTACCTTCACCGGACCGCAGCAGCCATCCATTTCCGGAATTTGCAGACATGGTTCCACCGGCAGGATTGTAAATATACCAACCGCCATCTACTGCGCTTGGCCCCGTCAACAGGGTGACCACCTTGTCTTTTATCCAGCTATCAGGATTCTCATAATCCGCCAGCAACACCGCCAACTCGCTATCCGGTGTTGCATTGGTGAAAACACTGGCATTCGGCTCGCCATCCTCGCTATAGAAATCTTCCTGCAGCCCGACCAAAGCTCCCGCTACCTCACCGGAACCGGATGCACCACCATTAAGCTGCACTGCGAACCGACGAAAAGCGATATGCCATTCCTGTGACATTGCTGCTTGCGCAGCAGAGAGATCTATCACTTCCCCCCGTTCCAGATTCAGATAGACATAGTCTGTGTTACTGCTTGCATCTAACTGGATCTGGGAAAAACGGTCTTCATCGGGATCCGGTAACGAAGGGTCCGGAGTTATTGATGAAGAATTGCTGCCACCGCAACCTACCAAAGCAGCCAGACTAAACGCCGCGATTACGGCACTGAAATTACGACGATACTTCATTATTTTCTCCCCTGTATTGCGTAATTGAAACCAAGATAAAAAAAGGTGGAAGCCAATGGTCCAAAATCATCTGGATCAGAGAAATCTCTCTGCTCACCAAAGATGTTGTCCACACCGGCGTACAATGTCATTGCTTCGGTTAATGACTGACTTAATCTGATATCAAATAATGCTGAGGCCGGAGAGCGGGCGTTGTTTACGGTACTGACCAGCTCGCTGGACTGATAACGACCACGCAACACCAGAATCGCCCCCTGAGAGAAATTCCGTCGAACACCAAATTGGAGTTGATGTTCCGGGCGGCGAGTAAGCTCTTTACCGGTATCGCGGTTTTCTGTTTCAAGAAAGGTATAACCCGCATCAAAACTCCAAGACATGCCGGGAGAGAAGGTGCTTCCAATTTCTACACCCTGAGTTATTGCCCTGCCGATATTTTCATAGCGAAACTCACTAACGCCGGCATCGCCAACGGATGGATTCTCCTGATCAATCTGAATCAGATTGCGCAATCGATTAGAGAAAAAACCAAAATCTATCATCAGGTTATCGCGATGATGCAATATCATGCCGAGCTGTGCGCTGACAGACTCCTCCGGCACAAGGCCCGGGTTGCCAATCACCACATAACCCAACTGGCTATGATCAAACAGGTAATAGCGTTCCTTAAGATTTGGCACTCGGTATCCCTGGCCAATACCGATACGCACTGTGGCGCGCCAATCATTACTTTGTAGCGCATGCCAACGAAATGCGGTTTTCGCAACCGCATGACCGCCAAAATCAGAATCCTGCTGATAGCGGATGCCGGCAAGCGCTTCAAGGTCCGCCCCGATGTAAGCACTGTTTTGAACAAACAATTCACGACTCTGACGAGAGACATCGTCCGATGCATTAATTTCAGAAATGCCATCTTTTGCCTGAGCTAATCCGTCACGACGCCAGTCCACACCTACAAGCCATGCCTGACTTATGCTTGGCGGGAACTCAAACTGGGCACTAAGCTGGTCTAACTCAATATTGGCCTGACGCACATCGAAGAGAGCGTCCCCCGCGGTTTTATCGGTGTTGTTATCGAAGCGCTCATGCAACATCGACACGCGCCATGCGGCATGGCTTTTCAGCGTATTTTCAGCGCCACCAGTCCAACGAACTCGTCGGGTATTTTCCGATTTCTGCTGCGCACTGCCGCCCCCCGGCAACGCCAGCACATAGCGGTTATTGATGTCCTCATCAAACTGGCTCACGCCCGCGAATGCCCGGAAATCGTCCAGACCATGCCACTCCAGACGACCCTGTACATGACTGCGCGTCAACGCATCACCGGGCCTGGACCAGGCTTCCGGGTTCGGCGAAAAACCCTGGCTCTCAAGTTGGTCAAGCGCCAACTTGCCACGCCAGTGCACACCACCACCCTCTACCTGAAGCTGACCATGTCCACGGGTCGCTTCTGCAGGCCTCCCGGAAGGGTTTTGCTCACCGTAACTGCCGATATCGCCACTGACGGAGGCCGCCCAACCCTGAGCGATGGGACTCGTAATCACGTTGATCACACCGCCCATCGCTGCGCTGCCGTATTGCGCCGAGGTCGCTCCTTTGACGATTTCCACACGCTGCGCGTCAGCAAGACCCAGCTGCGTCAAATCCACCACCGACCCGGTACTGGCGGAAACCGGCATGCCATCCACCAAAATCAGAACTTGATCGCCCGACAGACCCTGCAATGTGGCCTCATAACCCGACTTGCCATGAATCTCCCTAAGCTGCAGCCCCGGCACATCATCAAGACCCTCTTTGAGCGACGGAGCATGACGAGTACGCAGACCATCAACATTGACAACCTCCACCCGCACCGGCGCATCAATCACTGACCGCTCGCTGCGGGTTGCACTGATCACCACCTGATCAAGCGCCGTCGGATGGCCATAACCCGCCGTCATCCAGCCACTGATGACCAGACATAGGCCTGCCGGGAGGGAAACGCGGAACATTCAAAACCTCTTTATAAATGAGAATGATTTGCATTTATAAATGGCATCGACAGCCCTGTCAATGAGAATGATTTCTATTTACAAATTCGCTGATAGATTCTTCACTCTCCATCAGCGATGCTTTCGCTGCCGCCTAATGGATAAACCATGATTTCTCTGCAAGAAAAAATTCAGGTACCCCGGCCCATTGCCGACTGTTTCCGTTACCTTTGCGACTTCTCCACTAGCGAGCAGTGGGACCCTGGGGTTTATCGCGCAGAAAAGCGCACCCCCGGCCTGCCGAGGCCCGGCAGCGAATTTGACCTGACCCTCAATAGCCTCGGTCGCCGGGTACCCATGCGTTACCAACTGGTCGGTTGCGAGCCTCCCTATCGTATTGAGCTACACGGCGAGGGTGAGGGGTTTTCTGCCCATGACGTGATCCGCCTGCGGGCACTGGGGCGCGACCGCACGGAAATTGATTATCAAGCGGAACTGACCTTCAGGGGCACCGTCCGAAAAGTTGAGGGACTGTTCGCTCCCTTGATGGTACGCATGGGCAAACAGGCAGTGGCGGGGCTTCAGCGAGCTCTCACCCCTGACAGCGAGGTGCATACGCCTGGTTTGTTCGAGCGGTTTGGTCACGCCACCCTGGTCCCCGCGATGACCCGCTTTACCGAGCGGGGCTATTTAGCGATGGACAACAAGGGTCTATCCAGCTTTATGAACAATAAGCGGGTGGTTATTACCGGCCCCACCGGAGGGCTTGGTCTGGCCGCAGCCTGTGAGCTGTCGCGTCTCGGTGCCTCGCTGGTGTTGGTGGGCAGGGATCCCCTGAAGTTGGCCCGTGCTGCCCGCACCATCCGCGAATTCAGCGGGGCCGACGTCGATAGCATCGAAACCTGCGAGGCAGAACTCTCATCCATTAATGATGTCCGCCGGGTAGCGGATGAGCTGGCCCAACGGCACCCACGGATTGACGTGTTGATCAACAATGCGGGCGCCCTTTTTGCAGAACATGGCAACACCGTGGATGGCCACGAGCGCGCACTGGCAATTAACCTGCTATGCCCCTGGATACTAACCGAGCGACTACTGCCAAACCTTCAGGGTGGCCGAGTTATTAATGTCGCCAGTGGTGGCATGTATCTGCAGCCACTAAAAATCAACGATATGCAGTTTTTGCAGGAGCCCTATGACGGCGCCAAGGCTTATGCTCGAGCCAAGCGAGCACTGGTTGCCGTCACCGCTCACTGGGCTGAACAACAGCCGGACATTCACTTTAGCAGCATGCATCCCGGATGGGCCGCGACCCCGGGCGTGGCAAAATCACTACCGGCA
>PGZG01000065.1 GCA_002840115.1 Gammaproteobacteria bacterium HGW-Gammaproteobacteria-14
AAAGCGAGCTCCGATGCAGATGTTTGGACAAAGCTGCTCTGCCTGACGAAATAATGTCAGTAATTGATTAATCGAAATGTGTCCTTCCGGATCCGATAAGAGAGCCTCGTGGATGCCCGTTTCGGACAACATATCAGACTGCCTTATGCCCTGTTGGTACGTTAGTCTAATAAGAATACGAGCGTAAACAATTGGTACCAGGGGGACGTCGTTGATCAAAGAGGGAGAGAGTCTCATCATCGTCAACCATTTGGTTTTATTATGTTTATTTTATTTTTCTTCGGAAATGCCTTGTGCAGATCGGGCCATTTTACCAATCATTGCAGTGAATATATGTACACATATTGGCCTGTTCTGAGAGTCAGAAAGATGTATTAGGAGTTGTCTGAAATAGACAATTTGCTGACGGTCGTTGACCTATCGGTCCTTGTTAGTTGTCGCCAATCTGAGCATTCCTGAAAAACAACAAGAATGCAGGTGCCTCTGATGAGTCATTCCAAAGATCGTGTTTATGCCCGGTACCGCCCGATTGATCGGGTTTCCCCCGCCGACGTGATGACCATGTACGGTATTTTCTCTCGCTATTATGAGCATGCTCATCTCGATACTTTTTTGAGTGATATGAGCAAGAAGACCGGGGTTTTTTTGTTGCGCCGCCGCAGTGATCGCAAGATTGTCGGGTTTTCCACCGTGGCAACCATAGATATGGACATTGATGGCAAGCCAATCATAGGTGTGTTCAGTGGTGACACGATAATTGAGAAAGAGTACTGGGGAAGCCGGGCCTTGCCGGTGGCATTTTTCCTGTATCTGCTCCGCTTGGTCGTGCGTCATCCGCTGACGCCGGTTTTCTGGTTGTTAATTTCCAAGGGTTACAAAACGTACTTACTGATGGCGAACAACTTCTTTCGCTATTACCCGCATCCGGAGGGGAAGTATGCGGAATATTCCGGGTTGATACCGATGTACTGTGAAAAGTTGTTCCCGGGTTATTACGATCCGAGTAAGAAAGTTCTCGATTTTGGTAATGACTACAATCGTCTGAAAGATGATATTGCCAGAATCTCTGATGAACTCCGTTTGAACTATCCGAAAGTCGCATTTTTTGAAGAAAAAAACCCGGAGTGGCAGAGAGGTACAGAGCTGCCTTGTGTTGGACGTGCCGGATTCCCGGATGCGTTCCGATATTTGTTCCGGCTGATAGGCAAAGCATTTGGCCCGCCATCGGCGGGAAAGCTTGAGTCCCGCACTGCTAAAGTAAAGCCTGTGTCGGGTGAGATGAAAAAAGTGGTTGTTCCTGTTCGTGTGGGTAGTGCCGAGAATGCTTCGCGCCACTCTGTTGGAGATATTGGCAGAGAGCTTGATGGAGAGCTGGACACGGCGGCTCGGGGTGCCCGATGAGCCTGCGTTTTTCCCTGGGCCATGGAGTGCTTTCCAGAATTGTAGCGTCATCGGAAAAGGCGTTCCTTCGCGATAGCATGCGGCTGGAGGAGGTGCAGCGGCACAAGCTGTCTAATTTGCTACATAAGGTGGCATCAACTCCATTGGCACAACGTCGTGGTATGGATGCCGCTGCGTCCTGGGAAAAATTTGCCAGCAGTATGCCTGTGACGGGTTATGAGGACTGGCGAGAGCGTATTGATGCGCAACGTCAGGGAGGCGCATCACTGATTGCATCACCGCTGGTTCGTCATCAGCCTACTAGCGGCTCCACCTCGGCAATCAAGTGGTTGCCTTATACCGCAACATTTCTCTCTGAGCTGGACCAGGCAATTTGCCCTTGGCTGTCTGATATTTATCAGCGGTATCCAGATATTCGCTCGGGCAGCCATTACTGGTCGCTTTCCTGGGTGCCAACGGAATTGCGTAAGGAGCTTAAAGGGCAAATCAATGACGATATGCAGTTGTTATCGTTTGGCAAGCGTGCGCTTGCGTCGATGACGCAGGCAGTGCCGGAGTCGGTGGCCACCGCTGCCAGTTCAGATGATTCGCGTTTTGCAACCTTGGCATGGTTGGCGGCGGATGGTGATTTGTCCGTGTTATCGGTGTGGAGCCCCACCTTTGCACTGGTAATGTTCGATCATTTGGCGTTATGGCGTGAGGAGCTAGCCCAGTGCCTGCAAAAAGGTCATTGGGGAGATCGTGCCGCGGCAATGCCATCGGTGGCATGCCCTAAAGCACCGTTGAGGGCTGCGATGCTAAAAAGCTGGGATGGTCGAATTAATGTTGCCTTCCTGCATGCCTTTTGGCCTCGATTGGCGCTGGTTAGCGCATGGGATACAGCGGCGGCAGCGCCATGGGCACGCAAGCTCCGTGAGCTGTTGCCATCGGTAGCGTTTCAGGGGAAGGGGCTTTGGGCAACGGAAGGTGTTGTTACTTTCCCCTGGCGAGAAAGTTACCCGCTGGCATTTCGCAGCCATGTCTATGAGTTTCTGGATGCGGCAACCGGAAAAGTGTTGGCGCCATGGCAGCTTGAGCAGGATCAGGAGGTCACTCCATTGCTGAGCACGGGGTCTGGTTTGTTGCGCTATCGCATGACCGACCGGATTAGAGTGAACGGCTTTGTGAATCAGGTGCCATCATTCACGTTTCTGGGGAGAGACGATGGCGTTGATCTGGTGGGCGAAAAGCTGTCTGCCGTGATGGTGCAGCAAATCATGGATGGTCTTGAGCTTGACCGTGATGCGCGGCCGGTGACATTACTTGCTTTGGACGGTAGTGATGGCCAATCGTCTCCTGGGTATGTATTGCTGGTGGAGGCCAGCGGTTTCATGACCGAGGAACAGAGTGAGCGGATAGCGGATCGTCTGGAGGGGGCGTTGATGGCCTTGTTCCACTATCGACTGGCTCGCGATCTTGGTCAGTTAGCCGCCGTCAGGGTTGTGTCTCGTCCAGATATGCAGCGTTGTTACCTCGGTTATTGTCGAGATCGCGGCATGATCGACGGTAATGTAAAAATTGAACCATTACGTTACTGGCCCGGCATGCGTCTGGATGAGATGCTCCCGGAAGTGGCTTTTGAGGGCGTGGCATGAGTGCGGTCTTCAGGCAGGCAACAGCGGATGACGGCGAGGCCATTCTGCATTTGTTTCGCTCGACGCCCCAGCGTGGGCGTGTGGTACTGAACTTCGAGCGCGAGCCCGACTATTTTTGTGGCAGCCAGGTTATTTGTGATCAGCCGGAATCCTGGATCGCCCGCCGTGACCAGGGCGATGTACAAATGCTGTTCGGTTTTGGGCAGCGCACCCTGTATATCAACGGTATCCCTCGTCCCGTACGTTATGCCCACGATCTGCGGCTAGCGGAAGGTAGCCGTGGAGGGAGAATGATTCTCCGCATGGCGCGGCATGTAGGTGAAAGAGTATCCGCCGATGAGCTTATTCAGACGGTAATCCTGAGCGACAACTCCGTGTCCATGAATTCGGTGGCTAGCGGACGTGCTGGATTGCCGGTGTATTACCCTTGTGGCGATATAGAAACGAGTTTGTTGTTTGCTCCGGCAGGGCGGAACCATTCCGACATCATAGTGCGAAGAGCTACGGCAGAAGATGTTCCAGCGATGCAGGCGCTGCATGATGAGCTGGCTCCGGGGCGGCAGTTTTACCCAAGCTATTGTTTTGCGAAAATGCTGGCTGGTGATAACTATTACAGCGGCTTATCAATCAGTGATTACTGGCTTGCTTTTCGTGGTGATGCACTGGTTGGCATGACTGCGCTCTGGGATCAGAAACACTTCAAGCAAACCCGAGTGTTAGCCTATCCGCGAGGGCTTTCATGGCTGCGTTATCTCTGGAATGTATGGGCGTCGCTATTTGGTGGTGTCCGGCTGCCCGAGGCTGGAGGGCAGATGAGTTATTTAACACTGCACTCTACCTTGATACGAGATGATGATAGCTGTGTGCTGGATGCGCTGTTGGGACAGATGCTGAATCGGCGGACGCAGAAGAGCCATGCCATTGCGGCCGGTTTTTTTATGCAGGATCCGCTGCGCAAGGCATTGAAAGGCTATCGTCGTCAGGTTATGACCAGCGAGCATTTTCTGATTGGCTATCATGGTGATCCACGGCAGGAGCTTGATAAACGGTTGCCCTATATTGAGATAGCTCGACTCTAGGAGTGCCAGTGATGAAAGATTATGCGGCTCCCTGGTTTCGCAGCCGGCGCAAACTCGGTATTGATGACACTATCGAATACGGCATTCTTGAGCCTGCCTCCGGGCGTCGCCACCGTTTTACGGTGCCCCATGAGCATTGCGACGGGGTGGGCGCTTTTATGCGATTGTATCGGCGGCTTGGCATCGCAGATTGGCGCGGTATTGGTGGCCACCCCCATGTCATTCCCGGCTTTTTTAGTTGCTGGAGGAAGCAGGAAAAGTCAACCTCTGTTCCAGCGCCTCAGTGGCGCCTACCTGAAGGTCGCTCTGAGAATGACCTGAGTAGCTCTATTCATGCTGAGCACTTTGGCGCTAAAGGCGTTTCCATCGAACACTTTGATGTGCTTGAAACTCAGGCGTTACGGGATTATGCCAAGCAGCAGAAGGTGGGCTTGAATGCGCTTCTATTGGCATCTTTCCATCAGGTGGTAACGTCGCGACTCCTGTTTTCCGGAGGTGGCAGCTGGTTCGTACCGGTGACATTGCGTGGTGCGCTGTCATTGCCGTCGGATGAAATGAATCATGCCAGCGGTCTCTATGTGGCCCTTGATGAGGAAGCCAAGCCTGCTGCTGTGCAGCAAAAAATTGTTGCCGCACTCAAGCGCGATGAGCACTGGTGGATGTGGCATCAGGCTCGAATCGTCGTGTCACTGGGACCATGGCTGGTGGATCTTGTGTTGCGTTTGTTACAGGGTCGGCAACACTTGGGTTCGTTTAGTAGTATGGGTGAGTGGCAGGTGGACTGGCAGGGTAGCGGTTATGCAGAGGACTCGCTGATGTGGGGCACCCCTCCGGGAAGCCCCACGCATCCGCTGGCCTGTTGTTGGATGATCTGTAATGACCGATTGTTGGTGAACCTGAAGGTAAACGCCGTATTGGGTATCAATGCGGAAAGTCGTGATCGGTTGTTGTCGTACTGGAAAAAAACATTGTTAGCCTCTTTGGCAAGTGCTGGTGAGCCAGCGAATGGTGGGCAGCGTCGTTATGCTTGAGCGTCTTCGTGAATACTCTGCATTGCTGGTAATACTAGCGCTCGCGCTGCTGGTACTGACCAGTTTGTATGTTATGCAGCCGACCAGTGATCGTGCAGAAACACGGGATAAGGGCGTGCTGGTTGACGTGCTGACGGTATCGTACAGCGAGCGTCATGTGCCGCTTGAGCTTGAGGGTGTTGCTCAGGCTGCGGATCAGGTTGTCATTATGGCGGAAGTTTCGGGCAGCGTTATTGAGCGTCCTGACTGGCTGCGTGACGGCGCTCTGGTGCCCGCCGGTGAAACCCTGCTGGTGCTTGATGAGCAGCCTTACCGATTGGCTTTGGCTGAACGGCGTAGTCAGGTCAGTGCTGCAGCCTTGCATCTGGCGGATGTGCAGGCCAAGGCCAGTGTTGCTCGACGGGTCAATGGTAATGGTGGCTCGCCCTATGCGCAGCTGGTGCCTCATTTGCAGGAGGCGGAGTCACGTCTTGAAGCAGCAGAGGCGAGCTTGAAGCGCGCGCAGATGGACCTTCAGCGGACCCGGATCACAGCGCCGTTTGCCGGGCGCCTCAAGCAGGTCAATGCCAGTCCGGGACAGTTTATTCGTGCCGGTGAGGCGATCGCGGCATTGTATACCACCGGACAAATCGAAGTGAGGTTGCCATTACGGGATGACTGGCTGGCCTTGCTGGACTTGCCATTAAGTGGTGAGGCTTTGCTGGATCCGGTGCCCGTGACATTAACAGGCCGCTTTGCTGGTCGTGATGGTCAATGGCAGGGGCATATCGTGCGGCGCGAAGGTGGCCTGAATCGCAATCGGATGATTTATCTGGTCGCTCGTATTAACGAGGCGGATCAGGGCGATGTGCCTCTGGAGCCTGGCGTGCTCGTCAGTGTTGACGTGGAAGGTCGGCAGTTTGAGCAATTGGCACGCCTGCCGCGAAGTGTGTTGGCCGGTGATAATACCGTTTGGGTTGTAGATGCGGATAATCGCTTGCGTCGTCGTACCGTCGATGTTGTACATGAAAGCCGTCGTTATGTGTATGTCATTGGCGGTGTGCAAGAAGGTGAACAGATTGCAGTGAGCGGTGCATTGCGCTGGCTGGATGGAGCTCTGGTTCAGCCGCGCAGTGTGACGGCGGCACCACTGGCGATATCGCGGCGACAGTTTCCATAATGAGTGTATTCCATGACCGGTAGTATTCGCTGGTTTACCAATAATCCCGCCGTTGCCAATTTGCTGATGGTAATGTTGTTGCTTGGCGGTTTTTTAGCAATGAAAACCGTGCGCCAGGAAACGCTTCCTAATGTACCGCTGGATCGCATCGGTATTACCGTAACCTTGCCTCAGGCTAACCCTCCACTTGTGGAGCGGCTGCTTTGTGCGCCGGTGGAACAGGCGGTTTTTGCGATAGAAGGGTTGACCGAGCTTTTCAGTGAAGCCCACGAGGGACTGTGTGTCTTGCGTATGGACGTGCAACAGGGCTATCAGACTCGGGAGGTATTAGAGCAGGTACGGATGGCGGTTGATGGTCTCGGCTCGCTGCCGGCGGAGGCAAGCCGTCCATTGGTGCAGGAGCTGGTGGTGCGTAACCGGGTGATGCGCATTCTGTTGGTGGGCGCACTTTCCGAACTGCAGCTGTATCAATTGGCCAATCAGGTGCGCTTGGATTTATTGGCCCAACCACAGATATCCGTCATTGATATTGAAAACTTGCCAGCTCGGGAAGTAGCGTTGGAGGTTCGGCGTCAGGACTTGCATCGCTACCAACTCACCCTGGCGGATATGGCGGATGCCATTCGTCGCAGTTCACAGCCGGTGACAGCGGGTGTTTTGCGCAGTGCCGAAGGAGACTTGCTGCTATCTGCTGGTTCTCGCATGAGAGCTGGAGCTGAATATCTGGATTTACCGTTGCGTTATGACGGTGATGGTGACGTGCTCCGGGTGTCGGATGTTGCAACCTTGCATGACGGTTTTGAGCGGGTTCTGATTGGTGCCTGGCATAACGGAGTGCCTGCGGTGGCACTGGATATATATCGCGTTGGCTCTCAGCAGGTGCTGGAAGTGGCAAGCGCTGTTCATCGTTATGTTGATCAAGCTTCTCTGCCGGATGGTGTAAGTCTATCCGTGTGGGAGGATGATGCGGCGGATTTTAGCGAACGGACCGGTGTGCTCTGGAGTAGTGCTCTACAGGCGTTGCTTATCCTGGCAGTGATTTTATCCCTGTTTCTCGGATTGCATCTGGCTGGTTGGATTGCCCTTGGAATTCCAGTGGCCATGCTTGGTGCGGTGGCACTGTTGCCATTACTGGGTGAGTCTATTAATACCATTTCCCTGTTTGCCTTCATTCTGGTGTTAGGCATCGTGGTGGACGACGCCATTATTGTCGGAGAAAGTGTTCATCAGCAGCATCGGCAAGGCGTTACAGGAGTGGATGCGGCGATAGAGGGGGCGGAACGGGTTGCCAGGCCAGTGTTTTTTGCCGTTATTACCACGGCACTGGCATTTTCACCGCTACTGTTTTTGCCAGGGCCGGAGGGCGCGTTGGTGCGTGTTGTACCACTGGTGGCGTTAGCGGTGCTGGCATTGTCTTTGGTGGAGTCGCTATGGATACTGCCGGCTCATCTGTCTCGCCCTCCTGGTACAAATAACCGTTTGATTGCTTCTTCCATGCGTTTGAGCAGCCGCTTTAACCATTGGCTTGATCAGTGGCTAAGCCGTATCTATCAGCCATTGATGAGACGGTTATTGCGAATGCGCAGCACGGTCATTGCTGCTTTCGCCTCGTTATTTCTGGTGTGTGTGGCTTTGCTCCATAGTGGCTGGGTTCAACTGGTATTGTTTTCCCATGTGGAAGCGAATGCGGTAGTGGCGGAGCTGGTTTTTCCTCGCGGTACACCCTCTCTGCGGATTAGTGAAGAAGCGCTGATGTTGGAAAAATCCGCGCAACGGCTTGAGGATAGCTTGAATCATGACGGCCCGTTGATTGAGCAGATTCTGGTTGAGCAGGGGCTACGACAGAAAGTGTCTAATGCCGGGGATCCGGACGCGCCGATGCGCTTGCGGGTAACTTTGATGTTAGCCGCAGAGAGAAATATCTCGGCGGCAGATATGGCGGTGGGATGGCGGCAGTATCATGGTCAGGTGGCGGATGCTTTGACACAGCAATTTGATGCCAGCCTGATGGAAACTAAACCGGATATTCATATCCATTTGTACCACCCGGACCTTGATCAGCTCGATATGATGGCAGAGGAGCTTGAAGTCAGGCTCAGGGAGTTTGTTGGTGTTCATGAAATCAGCAATAGCCTGCATGCACGCCTACCGATGGTTAGTATTGATTTGACGACGGCGGGTCGCCATGCCGGTTTGCAGTTAAGTGATGTTGGCCATCAAATCCGCCAGTCGTTTCATGGCATTGAAGTGGATCGTGTTGCTGATCTTGATAATGAAGTGCCGGTGATGTTGCGTCTGTCGGACGCGGATAGTGAATCTCTTTGGCACTTGCAGCAGCTACCAATCTGGTTGCCGGATGGTAGTTGGGCGCCCTTGGCGGCGCTGGCCACCGTTAGCATTCAGGATACACCGGCGGTAGTGGGACGCTATGAGCGTCGCCGTCATGCGGCGGTAACGGCACTGGTGGATAATCGGCAAACCTCTCCGGCTGCTGTGATGGCGTCACTTGAAGCAGAATTCCTTGCCGGTCTTTCTCAGCAGTGGCCGGGTGCGGACTGGGGTATTGCCGGCAAGCCGAAGGCGATTGGCGAATTCCTTGAGTATATTGGTGTCGGATACCTGTTGGCACTGATGGCCATTTTCTTCGTGTTGACGGTACTGTTTGGCAATTACTCCCAGCCACTGCTGGTAATGACCGCAGTGCCGTTTGGCATCGTTGGGGCAACCCTTGCCCATTTTATACTGGGTTTGGAACTTACCCTGTGGTCTATGGTGGGCACTATTGCGGTGAGCGGCGTGGTTGTGAATGACAACCTGGTATTGCTTGACGAAGTCAATCGCCGTCGAAGGGCAGGGGAGTGGCTGCATAAGGCGGTGGTGGATGCTGGCACCAGCCGTTTTCGGCCGATTCTACTGACCACGCTAACGACGGTGCTAGGGGTAACACCACTGATTTTGGCAGACAGTGTGCAAGCTCGCTTTTTGGTGCCTATGGCGGTATCGCTGGCGGGTGGCGTATTGTTCGCTACGCTAGTGAGTCTGCTACTAATCCCTTGCCTACTGGTTACGGTTGAGGAGGTCCGGGAACACTGGCGCCTGCGTTGGCGACGGGTGGCAGATGGCCGAGACAGTGTGGAGTCTGCTTATACCGAAGGCGTCCATGCGGCGCTGCTTTCTCAGCATGAGAATCCCTATCTTGATGAGGTGCTCCATGCTGCCTGGGAGGCCGGTTACCTCGATGGTAGTACGGATAGAGCTGCCTGACGTTTTCTGGATAGCCTGCCCTTGATTTTCTTGTTCCGGAGTGTGGCATCATGCCGATAAT
>PGZG01000066.1 GCA_002840115.1 Gammaproteobacteria bacterium HGW-Gammaproteobacteria-14
ACGGCCGCCGTGATGTTCACTGCGAACTTCATTCAGCGATGATCATTGTCAGACTCTTTACCGAGTCACTCGAAATAACGCAATTTCCCCAAATAAATTCGGCATTAACCGCGTTAGCG
This sequence comes from Gammaproteobacteria bacterium HGW-Gammaproteobacteria-14, assembly GCA_002840115.1. Classification (GTDB taxonomy): domain Bacteria; phylum Pseudomonadota; class Gammaproteobacteria; order Pseudomonadales; family Alcanivoracaceae; genus PGZG01. The sequence continues at coordinate 120 of PGZG01000066.1, forward strand.
GACCCACCCGATGATCCCGGTCCACCACCATGGACTGCAAAATCCGGTAGCCCTGTTGCCGACAATGGGCCTCAAAATCATTCACCGTACACAAATGAATATTCGGCGTGTTGTACCACTGATGGGGCAGGGTAGGGGACACTGGCATCCGCCCTTTAAAGAACAAATAACCGCGCACCTTCCAGTGCCCGAAATTCGGAAAAGTCACAATCGCCTCGCGGCCCACGCGCAGCATTTCCGATAGCACCAGATCTGGTCGATGCACCGCCTGCAATGCCTGCGTCATCACCACATAATCGAAACGCTTGTTCTGGATATTGCCAAGACCTTCGTCAATATCCTGCTCAATCACATTAACGCCACGCTCAAAGCATGCGGCGATATTATCCTGATCAATTTCCAAGCCGTAGCCATGCACCCGTTTGGTATCGCGGAGGCTTTCCAGCAAGGTTCCGCTGCCGCAACCAAGATCAAGTACACGACTATGATCGGGAATCCAGTTGCGAATAATATCGAGATCAGGACGCAGCATCTTCCACCTCGATTTCTACTTCAATAGCAACCCGGTGCATATACGCACTGAACAGTTTCAGATATTCGGGGATATCTACCAGGAAAGCATCATGACCCTTGTCGGTATCAATTTCCGCATAACTGACATCACGACCAACAGCCACAAGGCCATTAACAATTTCCTTGGAGCGGGCAGGGGAGAAGCGCCAGTCCGAGGTAAAAGACACCACCAGAAAACGACAGCGGGTTTGCTCCAGAGCTGCCACCAGATTGTTGTCGTAATCCCGGGCGGGATCAAAATAATCCAGCGCCTTGGTCATCAGCAGATAGGTATTGGCATCGAAATTACGGGAAAAAGTTTCTCCCTGATGGCGTAAATAGGACTCCACCTGAAACTCGACATCAAAACCAAAATGAAATTTACCCGCCCGCAAATCACGGCCAAACTTGGCACGCATGGCGTCATCACTGAGGTAGGTGATATGGCCCACCATGCGCGCCAGAATCAGCCCCTGCCGGGGGTAGGTGTCGTGCAGGTGATAACGACCGCCATGGAAGTTCGGATCGGTGAGAATCGACTGCCGCGCCACTTCATTAAAGGCAATATTCTGTGCCGATAGCTTGGGCGCCGAAGCAATAACCGCCGCATGGCGCACCCGGTCTGGATAGTCGATGGACCACTGCAACGCCTGCATGCCACCCAGACTGCCGCCGATCACGGCGGCCCACTGTTGAATGCCCAGCGCATCGGCGAGCCGCGCCTGACTGTTGACCCAGTCGCGCACGGTGACCATCGGGAAGTCCGGCCCCCAGGGCTGGCCGCTGGTGGGGTTGATGGATGACGGCCCCGTGGAACCATGACAGCCACCGATATTGTTCAGCGAAATTACAAAAAACCGATTGGTATCAATGGCTTTGCCGGGGCCGATGGCGCTGTCCCACCAGCCTGGTCGCTTATCCTCAAGGCTGTGATAGCCGGCAGCATGGTGATGCCCGGACAGAGCATGACAAATCAGCACGGCATTGGAGCGTGCGGCATTCAGCGTGCCATAGGCTTCGTAGACCAAATCGTAGGCATCAAGACGACGGCCGCATTCCAGATCGAGCGGCTGGTCGAAGTGCAAGGTGGTCGGGGTGACCAGACCTACGGAGTCGCTGGGTATCGTGTCAGGCATAGCGCTGCTGGTGGTGAGCAATCGGCAAGTCTAAAGCGGTGCCCAAGGTGCTGCAATGAATCCGGCCGGGGCGGCGCAATCACAGCCCCAGCAGGATTTGAATAAACTGGATGGCCAGCAAAATCAGGATTGGACTCAGGTCGAGCCCGCCCATGGCGGGCAGTAGTTTGCGCGCCGGTGCCATTACTGGCTCAGTGATCTGACCGACCACCAGAGTGACCGGGTTGCGGGGATCCGGTGATACCCAGCTCAGAATAATGCGCAGGATGATGGCCCAGAACAGGTAGTTGAGCAGTAATCGGGCAATTTCCCGCACAGACACCAGCAATAGGTCCAATGGCCCCAGACGCAGGCTGCCGAAGACCAGAATGTTGAACACCACCAGTTTGGTGATGACCAGCACGACAACACTGATCAGTGCGGCCACATCCATGCCGCCATAACCGGGCACCAGTTTACGCAGGGGCATCAATACCGGGTTGGTGGCTTTGACGACAAACTGGGACAAAGGATTGTAAAAGTCCGCCCGTACCAACTGCAGTAAAAACCGGGTCAGCAGCAGCAGGATGTACATATCAATGGCAAAGCCAAGCAGAAACAGAAAGGCGCCTTGCGGATTCATGAAGCAGCTCCGGGAAATGATGGCCCGCATCATAACAAACCCGGCGGGGGCTTGTCGGCGACAGATGATTGCGGTTTGTTGCGCGCTGTTAGGCGCCCGGATTAAGAGTGGGCTGGCCGGGTCAGAGGGTCAGCGGCATTACTGGCCGCTTAACTCCTCGGAGCGCCGCCGTGCGGCGGTTAGCGCACTGTCCACCAGTGTCCGGAAGCCTCCTTCCTCAAAGACGTTCAGCGCCGCAGCGGTGGTGCCGCCGGGGGAGGTGACTTGCTGGCGCAGCACATCGGGGCCTGCTTCGCTGGTAATGGCCAGTTGCGCGGCGCCCCAGGCGGTTTGCAGCACCAGCTGACGGGCGACCTGATCGTCAAGCCCCAGCTTGCGGGCGGCATCAATCATGCTTTCCATCATCAGGAAGAAATAGGCGGGGCCGGAACCGGATACGGCGGTGACGGCATCCAGATCCGTTTCTTTGGCAAACCAGAAGCTTAGGCCAACGCTGGCCATAATTTGCCCGGCCAGCGTTTTTTGTTCCTCGGATACGGATGGGTCGGCCCACAGTCCGGTGGCGCCGGCCTGTACCAGTGCCGGGGTGTTGGGCATGCAGCGCACCACTGGCAGGTCGCCCAGCCAGCTTTTCAGACTGGCTACGGTAATGCCGGCGGCAATGGAGATAATCAGTGGCTGGCGATCCCCCAGAGCGCCGCGCAGCGCTTCGCAAACGGCCTGCATCACCTGCGGCTTCACTGCCAGCACCAGTACATCGGCGCGCTGGGCGATATCGCGATTGTCTGTGCTGATATGGACCCGGTGCTGGCGGGCCAGCTCATCCAGGCGATCCTGGCTGACGTCGCTCATCCAGATGCGGGCCGGGCGGATACCCTTGGCAATCATGCCGCCAACCAGGCTGGTGGCCATATTGCCCGCGCCAATAAAACCGATGATCTGCTGAGCCATGAGCGAGTGTCCTTTGCGTTTTATTACCTGATGTTATTGTCTGGCGGGTCGCGCCCCGAACAGGGCGGTACCGATACGGATATGGGTGGCCCCTTCCTCGATGGCCACGTCAAAGTCGTCGCTCATGCCCATCGACAGGGTATCAAGGTTGGGGATTGTATTGCCGAGAGATGACAGTGTCATGGCAAGTGTGCGAAATGCAGCTCGCCCCCGGTCTTTGCTGTCCGGCCGCGGAATGGCCATAAGCCCGCGCAGCCTCAGGCGCGGTAACTCATGGATCAGCTGGGCGAGAGCGGCCACCTGATCCAGCGATACCCCGGCTTTGCTGGTTTCATCATCCACATTAATCTGAATACAGACATTTAATGGCGGCAGCCCGGCGGGCCGTTGATCGTTCAGTCGGCGGGCTATCTTGTCCCGGTCCAGCGAGTGCACCCAGTCGAATCGGCTGGCGATCTCCCGGGTTTTGTTGCTCTGGATCGGGCCAATAAAGTGCCAGTGAAGGTGGTGAGCGGCCAGCGCATCCATTTTCTCCAGCGCTTCCTGCAGGTAGTTTTCGGCAAATTGGCGCTGCCCCAGCGCCGCCAGTGCGGCAACCTCGTCGGCGCCCCGGGTTTTGCTGACGGCGATCAGGGTCACGCTATCCGGGGAGCGGTCGCCGTCCTCACAGGCCTGCCGCAGGGAGGCCATGATTCCCTGATAACGGTCAATCAGTGTGGCTGTTGTTGAATGGCCCATGGTGACGGGGTACCTTTAGGCGACTGGAACTCGGACATTCTTCTGGCCCGAGGATAATAGCTTGAGATAATAACAAAGGAGCGGCCTGCGCCGTCTCGAACTTCGACATCGTCTTCAATTTCACCCGGGATTGCCATGGACATTACTGAACTGCTCGCCTTTAGTGCCAAAAACGGAGCTTCTGACCTTCATTTGTCTGCTGGCTTGCCGCCGATGATCCGGGTGGATGGTGATGTCCGCCGTATCAACCTGCCAGCACTTGAACATAAAGAAGTGCACGGGCTGATTTACGACATTATGAATGACAAGCAGCGCAAGGACTTTGAAGAGTTCTTCGAGACAGATTTCTCTTTTGAAGTGCCCGGCGTGGCTCGTTTCCGGGTTAATGCCTTTAACCAGAATCGTGGCGCGGGTGCAGTATTCCGGACCATTCCTTCGAAGGTTTTGTCGATGGAAGATCTGGGTATGGGTAAGGTCTTTCAGAAAATTTCCGAAACACCGCGCGGTATTTGTCTGGTGACCGGGCCGACGGGTTCTGGCAAGTCGACCACGCTCGCGGCGATGATCGATTACATCAATAACACCCGCTATGAGCACATCCTTACCATTGAAGATCCAATCGAATTCGTACACGAATCGAAAAAATGTCTAGTCAACCAGCGAGAAGTGCATCGCGATACTTTGGGGTTTGCGGAAGCGCTACGTTCCGCCCTGCGGGAAGATCCGGATATTATTCTGGTAGGCGAGATGCGGGATCTGGAAACCATTCGTCTGGCGCTCACCGCCGCCGAAACCGGTCACTTGGTGTTTGGCACCCTGCACACCACCAGCGCGGCAAAAACCATTGACCGGGTAGTGGATGTATTCCCTGCCGAAGAAAAAGCCATGGTGCGTTCCATGTTGTCGGAATCGCTGCAGGCGGTAATTTCTCAGTCACTGCTGAAGAAAAATGGCGGTGGTCGGGTGGCGGCCCATGAAATCATGATTGGCACGCCGGCGATTCGTAACCTGATTCGGGAAGATAAGGTTGCGCAGATGTATTCTGCTATCCAGACCGGCGCCGGGATTGGCATGCAAACCCTTGATCAGTGTTTGCAGAATCTGGTTCAGAAAGGCGTGATTTCCCGCGAAGCGGCGCGCGAGAAGGCAAAGACTCCGGAAAACTTCTGATACAAAGCATTTACGGACCGGTGCGTGTTAGGCGGGTACCTACTTGAGAGCAGGCCAGAGCAATGGAATTTGAAGACCTTCTGAAAATCATGGTGCAAAAAGGCGGTTCGGACCTGTTTATTACCGCAGGTATTCCGCCGTCCATGAAAATTAACGGCAAAGTAGTGCCGGTAACGAAAACCGCGCTGACGCCGGATATGACCCGTGACATTGTGTTCGGTGTAATGACGGAGAAGCAGCGCAAGGAATTCGTTGACTCGAAAGAATGTAACTTTGCCATTTCGGCTCGAGGGATTGGCCGTTTCCGGGTATCCGCTTTCTATCAGCGCAATCTGGTGGGTATGGTGCTGCGGCGCATTGAGGTGAAAATTCCCTCGGTGGACGAGCTGCGGTTGCCGCCGATTATCAAAGAGCTGGCCATGACCAAGCGCGGTTTGGTGATTTTTGTTGGCGCCACCGGCACCGGTAAATCAACTTCGCTGGCAGCGATGATTGGCTACCGAAACAAAAATTCCAAAGGCCATATTATTACCATTGAAGACCCTATCGAATTTATCCATCAGCACCAGAGCTGCATTGTGACGCAGCGAGAAGTGGGGCTTGATACGGAAAACTTCGAGGTCGCCTTGAAGAACACCTTGCGGCAGGCGCCGGATGTTATTTTGATCGGTGAGATTCGTTCCCGTGAGGTTATGGATTACGCTTTGGCTTTTGCCGAAACCGGTCACTTGGCTCTGGCCACCCTGCACGCCAACAATGCCAACCAGGCGTTGGATCGGATTATCCATTTCTTCCCGGCGGATCGGCATGATCAGTTATGGATGGATATGTCACTGAACCTGAAAGGCATCGTTGCCCAGCAGTTGATTCCTACCCCGGATGGCAAAGGACGTCGTGCGGCCATTGAGGTGCTGCTCAATACACCGCTGGTGCAGGACCACATTCGTAAAGGCGAAGTGCACTTGATCAAAGAGCTGATGCGTCGCTCCCGTGAGCAGGGCATGCAGACCTTTGACCAGTGTCTTTATGACTTGTATGCCGCTGGTGAAATTACCTATGAAGACGCGATCTTGCATGCGGATTCGCCGAATGATCTGCGCCTGATGATTAAGCTGGGTGCGGAAAGTGATGCTACGTCGCTGGATTCCGCTACCCGCGGGTTAAGTCTGCAGGATAACGAATAAGCTGTTCAGCCCTGAAATATCCGCGATTGCGGTGTCTGAGGTATTTCAGGGCTGGTACGTTAGGCCCGTGTGGCATCCAGCTTTGGTTTCAAATAAAACGCCCCGTAAATCATCACCATCAAGGCGTCTTTCGGCGTCGCTTTGATGCGATCGCTGAGAATGGTGTACATCAGGCCTACTTCTGCCAAATGCGCTAGTCCCACCAGAATGCCAAGGTTCTTCATTAGTGCGTTCAGTCCGCCGGGTAATAAACCAATAAGGGCGGCGGCAACAATCATCCAGAAAATCAGGGTACCAATACGGCCGGCTTTCATCAGCATGAACAAGCTCCAGAATGGTGGGTCCACAGGGTGTGGAGGGATGGTGGGTGTCAGCGGTGATGATAGCAACAATCGGGCCAGCGTGAAGACGCAGGTATTACGGATACTGTTTGAACTGTTTCCGCCGACCACATAGGGGGCTATAGTAGAGCCTCAATTTACCTCTGCTTGCGGGCCAGGAAGCCATGAATATCGCGTCTCCCTTTCGATCTAAGAATTTCTTCTTACCTCTGCTTTTGTTGGTGTCTTCGCTTTCTTTCGCTTCGCCATCTGCGGTGATCACTGAGGCTCGACAGTATTTGGCCGATGGTGATGCGGCGCAGGCATTTGCAACTCTGGAATCAAGAGAGTCTGAGTTTGCCGGTGATGTGGAGTTTGATTATTGGTTAGGTCTTACCGCGAACCGAGCCGGCAAATCTGGTCGGGCATTATTTTCACTGGAGCGAGTGCTGGCGCAGCGCCCCCAGCATGCAGCGGCACGGCTTGAGCTGGCTATTGTCTATGCGCGTTTGAATCAGGGGGATGCGGCCCGTCGCGAGCTGAACACTCTGGAAGGGCAGAACCCGCCGCCAGCAGCGTTGGCCCAGATTAACGAGCTACGGCATCAACTTGGGCTGGGTGATCAGGCCCGCCGACTGGGTAAGCGCGTGGCTTATGTCTCGCTCGAAACCGGACATGACGATAACGTTGGTAACTGGCCGAAAGATTTCGGCTTCCCCGGTTTTGAAACACCCAACCCGGTGGATTCCGCCTATGGCAGCCTCGCCGCGGGCGTTCGTCAAAGCATCGATATCCAGGCGGATCAGAAATTGCTGTTGTCACTGAACGGTATGGTGCGCAAGAACAATCAGGATAACGCCGAACAGTTCGACCAGGATTTTCTTACCGCTCGAGCTGAGTGGGTTAAGGATATGGATGGTCGGCGTGAGTTTGCCATTGCCGGTGATGCGGGCATGCTGCGGTTAGATGGTGAGAGCTACCATGATTTCTTTGGACTTGAGGCGGAGTGGCGAGAGCAACGTAATGAACGTACTCGGGTGCTGTTTACGCTGGGTCTGCGCGATATGAATTTTGAGCTGGACACCTATGATGTACTGCTGAGCCGCTTACGCGGTGGAGCTCGTTATCAGCTTAATCAGCAATGGCGCTTTGATGGCGACTTTACCTTGGAGTATGAGGCGCAAAGTAACGATCGTCCCGGTGGCGACTCAATTCGTGCCGGTGTCCGCGGCGCGGCTAACTGGCAATACCGCCCGACAGAGCGCGCCAGTATTGATGCCAGCTTTACTCGTACTGACTACACCAGAAACTATCCCGCAGGCCTGCCATTTAATGGTGAAAACCGTAACGACGACCGTTGGGGTGTGGGTGTGCAATGGGACAAAACATTCCAGCGTTTGTGGCAAGTTCGCGCCCGCGTGCAATACCGGGATCAGAACTCCTCTCTGACCACGTACACCTTTGACCAAACCAGTGGCAGCGTGTCTCTGACACGCTACTTCTGACACGGAGGTTTATCATGAAATCCCAGCCGTTATATTCCGCCAGTGTTGTTGTTGTGTTGATGTGGATGTTGTCATTGCCGGTTCAGGCAGCCACGGAAGCCGGTCGAATTTTATTCGCCCGTGGAGTGGTATCCATCGTTGATGAAAATGAATCTGCTCGGCAAGTTCGTGCTGGTGCAGTGTTTAATGAAGGTGATCGCGTGGTTACCGGGAGCAACAGTATTGTTCAGTTGCGCTTGACCGATGGCGCACTCACTGCACTGCGTAGCAATAGTGAATACCATATTCAACGCCAGCGTTTTGATGAAGTCGCAGGTATTTATGAGCAGGCCGGCCGCCTGGTGTCCGGTTGGATGCGCTCGGTGACTGGCACAATTGGCGCTCGCAGTCCGGGCAATGTGTCCCAGGGAACCTCGGTGGCGACTATCGGCATTCGAGGCACGGTGTATCAGATTATTCATGTGCCGGAAGAGGGCTTGCCGGAATTCCCCAACCTTACGCCGGGTTCTTATATTTATCTGGAAGAAGGTCAGATCGAAGTAACAAACGCAGCGGGTTCCCGCTTAGTGATGCCGGGGCAGGTGGTGCGGGTGCGTGGCGCCAATGATGCGCCGGAGTTGGCGCCGGAGTTGGCGGATATGTTCAGCTCAGAGTCCGTCACCGGGGGCAGCAGCGTTGGTGCTGATGACTTTGAAATTCGTGAGCTGGAGGAAGAGGCGGATGGCGCCTTGGAAACGCTGACAGAGCGAGTGCGGGAAAATATTCGTGATCGTGGTCCGATCACTCCACCTGTGCTGAGAGACCCGGCGTTGCCACCGGAGCCGGGCCGGGAACCTTTTGAAACCTTCTCCGGCGGCGCCGCAGTTTACCGCGTCGATTCTGGTGAAGGGTTATGGAATGAAGGCGGCAAATCAAATACTTTCTCGACGGCTGATATAACGCCGGAAGGCTTTGTTCGTGAGCTATCGGTGATTAACTTTAGTGATGAAGCCACGTTGACTGGCGTTGGCGCGGCCCCATCAGATTTTGGCGGTGTTACTTGGTCCGATGGAACGCGGATCTTGTGGGGTTATTGGGAAAACTATGACCTTGATGGCCCGTTCACCCCAGACAGGGATTTCCACTACATTGTATCCACCGATATTGTCGAATTTGATTACTTCGATGTTAATTCCGGGCTAGCACTGACGGCGGGTCCGTTGGG
>PGZG01000067.1 GCA_002840115.1 Gammaproteobacteria bacterium HGW-Gammaproteobacteria-14
CGGCAAAAGAGCTCATTGCCCATGGCCGCACCACCGATGAAATTGGTGCATTAATTGGCGCGGATCGGTTGTTTTATCAGGACCTGGAGAGCCTTGTGGCAGCCTGTCGTGAGGGCAACCCGGATATTGATCAGTTTGATTGTTCAGTGTTCGATGGTAACTATGTCTCAGGCAATATTGATGGGGCTTATCTGGATCGTCTTGAGCAGCAGCGTAATGATGCGGTTAAAAAGAGCCGTGAATTAACGGCTGCTCTTGAAGAAAATGAAGCAGTAGACTTGCATAACGCGGACTGAGGTATCAATGAAGAAGCGGTTGCCGGAGAACTTGAGTATCGATACCCTCGCGATTCGTGCGGCTCAATTACGCACCGATGAGATGGCGCACTCTGAGGCAATGTTTCTGACCTCCAGCTTTGTCTATGACAGTGCAGCTCAGGCTGCTGCTCGCTTCGCGGGTACAGAGCCGGGCAATATTTACTCCCGTTTCACCAATCCCACGGTGCAGGCCTTCGAAGAGCGGCTAGCGGCTCTGGAGGGCGGAGAGCGTTGCGTTGCCTTCGCGTCGGGTATGGCTGCAATTAATGCGGTGTTTATGGCTTGTTTGTCTCCCGGAGACCATATTGTCAGCTCCCGGAGTTTGTTTGGCACTACTCATGTGTTGTATGAAAAATACCTGAAGAAATTCGGCATAGAGGTGACTCTGGTCGATATCGGGGATCTTGCTCAGTGGCGCGATGCTGTGCGCCCTGAGACGCGCTTTCTGTTTGTTGAAACGCCGTCCAACCCTTTGGCGGAGGTGGCGGATATTGCTGCTCTGGCAGTGATTGCGCACGAAGGTGGCGCCAAGCTTATCGTTGATAATTGCTTCTGTACCCCCGCGCTCCAGCGGCCTTTGCTGCTGGGCGCAGATATCATTATTCACAGTGCCACTAAATATCTGGATGGTCAGGGGCGCTGTCTTGGTGGAGCCGTTATTGGCAGCGCAGAGGATATGGTCGAGGTGTATGGTTATCTGCGAACCGCCGGAGCGACTCTGAGTGCCTTTAATGCCTGGGTATTTCTCAAGGGCTTGGAAACGCTGGCGCTCAGGATGCGGGCACATTCCGCCGCCGCACTGGCGATGGCGGAGTGGTTGCAACGGCAACCGGGAGTTGAGCGGGTTCATTACGCTGGCTTGACGTCACATCCGCATCATGAATTAGCGGCTAGCCAGCAGTCAGGATTTGGCGGCGTGTTGTCCTTTGAGGTTCGTGACAGTGAAGGGCAGGCTAATCGGGAGGCTGCCTGGCGCTTTATTGATGCCACCGAATTGGTGTCAATTACGGCGAACCTTGGTGATGTGAAAACGACAATTACTCATCCGGGTAGTACAACCCACGGCAGGGTTTGCGAAGAAGAAAAACGCCGCTGCGGTATTGGTGATAACCTGATCAGATTGGCGGTGGGTCTGGAAAGTTTGGAAGACCTGAAGCAGGACATGCAGCGTGGCCTGAAGGCTATCGGTTTTTAAATCTGCGCTAATAAATAGAGAGCAGACTAATATAGTCTGCCGCACCACATCGGGAGAAATGGTTATGGCAGTAGCGATAGTGCGTGCGGTGGAGGCGGTTTCTTCGGTTGTGCTGGGGAAAGAAGAGCAGATACGTCTTGCCGTGGCCTGCATGATAGCGCGAGGTCATTTGCTGATCGAAGATCTGCCAGGCATGGGGAAAACCACGCTTGCCCATGCTCTCGCCAAGGTGTTCTCGCTGGATTATCGCCGGGTCCAGTTCACTAGCGACATGCTACCTGCGGATATTCTTGGGGTGTCAGTGTTTGACCCTGAGCGTCGAGAGTTTCACCTTCGGCAGGGGCCGGTGTTTACCCAGTTGTTGCTGGCCGATGAAATCAATCGTGCTACGCCAAAAACGCAGGGCGCATTGTTGGAAGCCATGGAAGAGAGGCAGGTTACTCTGGATGGCGAGACCCGGACTCTACCAGAGCCCTTTTTCGTGATCGCCACCCAGAATCCGATAACTCAGGCTGGAACCTTTCCGTTGCCGGAGTCCCAGCTGGACCGTTTCTTGATGCGTATTTCTTTGGGCTATCCGTCGGCGGAAACGGAACGAGAGTTATTGGCGGGAAGCGATCGTCGAGATCAGGCGTTGAGTATGAAGCCAGTTCTAGGTGTGGCGGAGCTGATGCAGTCTATGGCGCAGGTTGAGAAGGTTCATGCTTCGCCAGATTTGATTGATTATATCCAGCGACTGATGGCCCATAGCCGCAATAGTGGATTATTTACTGCTGGTCTTTCGCCACGGGCGGGCCTTGGCTTGCTAAGAGCAGCGCGGGCTTGGGCACTTTTGGCGGGCAATGATTATGTCACCCCAGAAGATGTGCAAGTGGTTCTTGGGCCAGTCACCGCCCATCGGCTGCAGGGCAGCGCGGGAGGTGGTCCGGAGTCCTCCACTCGGCAGTTGCTTGAGTCAGTGCCGGTGGTGCGGCGCCACTGATGAAAGCGCTGCGTCGGCGAATTCGATCTTTATATCAGCGCTGGCTGCAGCATCGTATTCCTCCCTCACGACGGGTCCAGTTGGGCCAGCGTAATATCTTTATTTTTCCAACGGGCTATGGTTTTTTATTTTTGCTGATTGCGGCATTGCTGTTCGTTGCTGGCATTAACTACGAAAATAATCTGCTGCTGGGTTTCTCATTTTTGCTGGTCAGTATTTTCTTGATGGCAATCCTGCACACTTTCAGAAATCTTGCCGGCGTTGTGCTGATCGCGGGAGATTTGCGCCCGGGTTTTGTCGGAGCTCGGGGAGCTCTGGAGGTTCGAGTGCAGGGTGGTTCGTATCCCCATCGTAGTTTGACTTTGCACTGGCCGGGCTCTCCTGCAGAAGATGTTTCCGTAGAGCCTGGTCGAGAAGAAAGTGTATGGCTTAGTGTTAATCTCACTCGACGAGGCCGCGAACATCCTGGAAGACTACGTATTGATAGTCGTTATCCGCTGGGCCTGCTGCGTACATGGAGTATGATCGATCTTGATAGTCGTTGTATTGCTTGGCCCAAACCGTTGCCTGGCGGTGAATGTCCGGGAACCGGAGGCGATGATGATAGTGGGCGGCAAGCACAGGATCAGGGTTCCGAAGATTTTGATGGGTTGCGTAATTATGTGGCCGGTGATTCGCTGCGTTCGGTGGACTGGAAAAGCTACGCCCGTGGGCGAGGTCTGAATACCAAGCAATTTACCGACCCTGCGGAAGGTCGCCTGTGGCTGACTTGGGAAAGCCTGACAGGCCATGATCCAGAAATCCGATACAGCAAGCTGTGTTATTGGGTGCTGGAGCTTGATCGTGAACATCGTCCCTATGGATTGATCTTGCCAGACAGTCAGCTAGACCCGGCCTCCGGCGCCGCACATCGAGAGCGCGCGTTGGAGTTATTGGCTTTGTCGGGAGGTGGCTGATGGCGAGACTGTATCAGGTTCCTCACCATGCCTTTATGTGGCTGCTACTGGCGGTACTGATGGCCACACTGCCTCACTTGATGCGCGCACCCGGCTGGATGATGGTGGTTGTACCAGTATTGTTGTGTTGGCGTTTTCTGGTGCAGCGTGGTCGCTTGCGTATGCCGGGAAAGATAATCCGGGCGACGTTGATGGTGGTTGCGGTGCTCGCCACTCTGTATAGCTATGGCACGCTTTTGGGGCCGGAAGCCGGTGTTGCCTTACTGGTTGTGGCATTCGCCTTAAAAACGCTGGAAATGTTCCGTCTTCGTGATGCCTATGTGGTCATTATTCTGGCCTGTTTTGTTCTCGCAACGACCTTTCTTTTTAACCGGGACCCGTTAACAACGGTTTATGTCGGTGTTGTGCTGGTATTGGTAATGGCAGCACTGGTAGGCATTAATCATGCGCAGAGCGGTGCTTCCTCCTGGGGGCATTTGCGTCTGGGTGGTGCTCTGGTATTGCAAGCGCTGCCACTGATGATGGTGCTTTTTGTTCTGGTGCCAAGGTTTCCACCATTATGGAATATGCAGCTGAACCCGGAGCGGGCTCGCACGGGAATGAGCGATTCTATGGCACCGGGGGAAATCAGCAACTTGTCACGTTCTGCGGAGCCTGCCTTTCGAGTGGAGTTCGAGGGGGAGGTGCCGCCACCGGCATTGAGATATTGGCGCGGTTTGACCTATAGCTGGTTTGACGGTCGGCGCTGGAGTCAAGCAGCACCCCAACACACTGCCCGACTGGAATATGTTCGTTTCCCTGATGAAGCAACTCCTCCATGGTATGCCAGCCTGTTGAGTGCGCGTGGGGAGCCGGAATGGCGCTATCGGGTCATCATGGAGCGCACCGGTCGTCAGTGGTTGTACGCATTATCCGTGCCGTTTACTGACAAGAGTGGTGTTGGCGTTGCCCGCGACAAGCGCCTGGTTAGTCGCTTCGAAATTGATAGCACGTTTGATTACAGAGTGGAAAGCTATCGTTTTCCCGTGGCCGTTGAGGGGCTGGAGGAGTGGGAGAGGCAGCTTAATGTGTCGTTACCATCCTCTGGTAATCTGAGGACGCGGCGATTGGCGGAGCAGTGGCATCAAGAAGCAGGTTCTGATCGAGCTTTTATTGATCGTTTGTTGCGCTGGTTTAATGAAGAACCATTTTTTTACACTCTGGAACCACCGCTGCTTGCCGAAGACACCGTTGATGATTTTATCTTCAGGAGTCGTCGTGGTTTTTGTGAGCATTATTCATCTGCGTTTGCATTTATGCTTCGGGCGGCGGGTATTCCTGCAAGAATTGTTGCCGGTTATCAGGGAGGGGAACTCAACAGACTGGGCAATCATTTAATGGTTCGGCAATACGATGCCCATGTTTGGGTGGAGGCATGGTTGCCAGCTCAGGGTTGGGTGGAGTTTGATCCGACGGCGGCGGTAGCACCCTCCCGTGTTGAATTTGGTCTTGACCAGGCGTTATCTGACTTTGGCGAGCAAGCCGGTGGTTTTGGTGCAAACCTGCGCCGTAATCCTCTATTTTCCCGCTTGAGTCATATGACGGACTATATGGACTTTGTCTGGTCGAAGTGGGTGCTTGGCTATAATCAGGATAGTCAATTTGAAATTCTGAGTCGTTTACTAGGACAGGTTAACCCTCAGAGAATCGCTGTGGCACTGGTGCTGGCCGGTGGCGGTGTGGTGCTTCTGGTGCTTGGCTGGGTGTTATGGAGAAGCAGAACACCGGGTTTGAGCTGGTGGCAAAAAGAGCATGGGCGCATGCTACGCTTGCTGAATAACCGCGGTGTGCCATTAACTCAGGGGACATCTCCCCAAGGGATGGTAGATGCTGTTGCTGTGAGCTATCCGTCGGCTGCGCGACTATTGCAGGACTGGCAGCGCTGTTATGAGCATATGGCCTATCGTCGTCCGGGGCAGGACCCTGAATTGCTGCGTCGCCAGTTGGTGTTGCTGCGCCGCAAGGCGGCGGTTGCAATGCGCGGGGCGCCACGACTGATGGATAAAGAGGCGTAGACGGCTAGATAGGGATCAACAGATGCTGGTCCGCTGTTTCAATGACTATATCGTGACATCGTTGCTGGGAATTAGAGTGTTACGACATAGGTTTATTGCGACATAAGTTCATTAAGGAACAGGCTCATGAAGAAATAGGGCCGCGAACTTTGGGAGAACACAGTACAGCATGGCCAGATTGCATCCCCAATTAAAGGCGGCCTTGCCCCTGTTACCAGAGACAGTGCCCGTACATCTTTTTACGCGCCACTCGGTACGTGAGTTGGCAAAGGACGGGTTTGCAGATTACCGTCTACCGCTGACCCCGGAAGGAGTGACGATGGCGCGCCAGTGGGGTGGCGAGTTGGGCCGCCCCATTGATCGGTTGTTCAGCAGTCCCGTTGGACGTTGTGTGGATACTGCTGCCGCTATGATGGAAGGTGGTATGGCGGCAGGCCTTGTTAAAGCGCCGCTGACCGTTGAGCAGAGCATGACGCTGGTGGAGCCGGGTTGCTATGTTGAAGATGTGCAGCTGGTGGGTCCCCACTTTCTCAAGCTAGGTGCGCTGGGTTTTATTAATCAGCACCTCTGTGATGGCCTTGAGGGACTGTTAACTCCGGAACAGGGTCGTCGCAAGCTACTCAACTATTTGCGGGATCGTCAGCCTGATGCTGGCTCACTGTCGGTTCATGTTACCCATGACACCATCATTATTGCTTTTTTGGCGGGGCTGTTTGGGCAGCAACGCGTTTCAGAACAAGACTGGCCCTGGATGATGGAAGGGGTATGGCTTTGGTTCGATGACCATGAGTTGCATTGGGTTTGGCGTGGGGAGTGGCATCGGCGCAATCTTGATCAACTGATCTGATATAGTCGTTACCTGAGATTCATTTAACGAGGAGAAATTTCTACCTTGAGCGCCCTTGTAATTCGCAACCTCCAGAAAACCTATCGCAATGATGTCGAAGCCCTGAAAGGTATTAGCCTTGAGGTCGCCGCGGGTGATTTCTTTGCTTTGCTGGGCCCCAATGGTGCTGGTAAATCCACGACGATTGGCATCATCAGCTCGCTGGTTAACAAAACCGCTGGCGAGGTGGAGATTTTTGGGCATGATCTGGACCGTGATCGTATTGAGGCCAAGCGTCGTGTCGGGGTTGTTCCCCAGGAGTTTAACTTCAATCAATTTGAGAAAGTGCTCGATATTCTTGTGGCTCAGGCCGGTTTTTATGGGATTCCAGCACGGCAAGCGAGGGAAAGGGCAGAGTTCTATCTGCGCAAACTGGGTCTTTGGGATAAGCGAGACAGTCAGTCCCGCATGCTTTCCGGAGGAATGAAACGTCGTTTGATGATCGCCCGTGCGTTGGTTCATGACCCTGATTTGTTGATTCTGGACGAGCCGACGGCGGGTGTGGATATCGAGTTGCGCCGCTCTATGTGGGATTTTCTGACGGAGCTTAATGGGCAGGGGAAAACGATTATTCTCACGACACACTATCTTGAAGAAGCTGAATCCCTTTGTCGGCGCATTGCCATTATTGACCATGGTCGTATTGTCGAGAATACGGATATGAAGTCCCTGCTCGACAAACTTCAGGTGGAAACTTTTGTGTTGGATCTTGCGGAGCCGCTGACAGTGGCTCCGGAACTGGGCGATATCGAAGTTCGCCTCAAGGACTCGTTGACTCTTGAGGTGGCAGTGCCAAAAAGTAGTGATCTAAATGGCGTGTTTGCCCGTCTGGCGGACAGCCATATTTCGGTGCGCAGTATGAGGAACAAAAGTAACCGTCTGGAAGAGCTGTTTGTCCGTTTGGTTGAACGTAATTTGCCTGGCGGGGGTGGTCAATGAATATACGACCAATGAATATGCGCTATCAGTGGGTTGCGTTCTGCACGATTTTATCGAAGGAAATCAGGCGCTTTACTCGCATATGGGCCCAAACCTTGCTGCCCCCGGCGATTACCATGACCCTGTATTTTGTCATTTTTGGCAATTTGATCGGTAGTCGTATAGGGGATATGGGTGGTTTTGATTATATGCAGTTCATCGTTCCCGGCTTGATTATGATGAGCGTTATTCAGAACAGCTATGGCAACGTGGTTAGCTCTTTCTTTTCGACCAAATTTCAACGCTCCATTGAAGAAATGCTGGTGTCGCCGATGTCCAGTATGACGATTCTTCTCGGGTATATTGCAGGCGGTGTTGCCAGAGGTATTCTGGTGGGGATTATTGTGACTTTGCTGTCACTGTTCTTTACGCGCCTGCACATTGAAAATCTTCTGGTGACGATGTTGGTGGTGGTGCTTACCGCAACGCTGTTTTCTATCGGTGGTTTTATTAATGCCATTTTTGCCAACAAGTTTGATGATGTGGCTATTATTCCAACCTTTATTCTGACGCCACTGACTTATTTGGGCGGTGTTTTTTACTCGATTGATCTATTGCCCGATTTCTGGCGTACCGTATCGTTGTTTAACCCTATTGTTTATATGGTTAACGCTTTCCGTTACGGCTTGTTGGGAGTGAGCGATGTGGATGTGGTGGGCTCGCTGGTCGCCGTGGCCGGGTTTACTCTGGTGATGTTTTTCTTTGCGCTTTGGTTGTTACAACGGGGTACGGGAATCCGTCAGTAGGTGAAGGGCTATCGGTGGGTGGGTGAAAATAATGCAGCGATGTGTGCTGGGTCATGTTAGCCGTGCTCGGGAGCTCTTAGAATCAAGGCAACCCGCTACTTTGCTGGAGAAGGCACCATGGTAAGCCCGTTTGCTGATACGCCACTGGGTCGTCGCACAGATTATGTCGATCAGTACACGCCGGCGCTACTGTGTCCGGTGCCCCGCTGGGACGCACGGGAAGTGCTTGAGCTGGATCCTGCTGCATTGCCGTTTCATGGGGTGGATTTGTGGAATGCCTATGAGGTGTCCTGGCTGGATACCCGCGGCAAGCCGGTGGTGGCGATGGCAGAGTTCTGTGTGCCCTGCAACAGCCGTAATCTGGTTGAGTCAAAGTCGCTTAAGTTGTACTTGAACTCTTTTGCCAACAGCCGTTTTGAATCACCCCAGAAGGTTCAGGCACTGATGGAAAATGACCTTTCTGGTTGTGCCGATGGTCCAGTCGATGTGCGACTTCTAACGCTGGATGAGGCCGCAAGAGAGCCTTGGTACGATATCAGCGGTAGCTGCATCGATAGAATTGAGCTGGAGGTGCATGCCGATGGCGAGCCTCAGGCTCTATTCGTTGATCAAGGTGAGGAGCGGACTGAAACGTTGTATAGCCATTTATTGCGAAGTCTTTGCCCTGTTACCGGGCAGCCGGACTGGGCAACGCTGATAGTGCGATATACCGGGGCGCCTATCAGTCATGTCAGCTTGTTGCGTTATGTGATTGCCCAGCGTAGTCATCAGGGGTTTCATGAACAGATTATTGAGCAGGCATTTGTCGACATTTTAACGCAATGTCAGCCGCGACAACTGAGTGTCTATGGCCGTTTTACTCGTCGTGGTGGGTTGGATATTAATCCGTTCCGTTCTAACTTTGAGAGTCGACCGATTAATCGCAGGGTGGTTCGTCAGTAGCGTTTTGTCGCAGAGAAGACCTCCTGCGGTTTTAGAGTGGTTGCCCTGGGCCCAGTGGCAGGCCCAGCATTAGCCAGAGAGCCAAGAGTAGAGTCCAGCTGCCGAGCAACGACAAACTGTAAGGCAGCATCATGGCTACTAAGGTGCCGACCCCCGCATCACTACGGTAGCGACGTACAAACCCCAGAACCAACGCGAAGTAGGGCATTAGCGGTGTAATGATGTTGGTGGCCGAGTCGCCGACCCGGAATGCAGCCTGAGTGGCTTCCGGTGCAACGCCCACCAGCATAAGCATGGGAATTAGCAGTGGTGCCAGCAATGCCCATTTGGCAGAGGCGCTACCAACCAGCATATTAATGGCACCTACTAACAGCACGAGG
>PGZG01000293.1 GCA_002840115.1 Gammaproteobacteria bacterium HGW-Gammaproteobacteria-14
CATGCCCCATCTCAGGCAGACGAATCAGGCTGGTCGGAATCAGATGATCCTTGCACATGATGACCGCGTATTCTAGTACGTTTTGTAGCTCTCGAATATTGCCCGGCCAGTGGTGTCGTTTCAGGCGTTGCAGCGCGTCAGGGCATAGTCCGTCGATCTGTTTGCCGTGCCGGTGACAAAGCTGTTGAATCAGACTCTCGATCAGCAGGCACAAATCATGCCCACGCGCTGAGAGTGGCGGTAGATTGAGTGCCACGACATTGAGTCGAAAAAACAAATCTGCGCGAAACTGGCCATCAATGACCATCTGCTCGAGGTTGCGATGTGTGGCGGCGATCAACCGAATATCGACTTTGCGGGTTTCGTGCGTGCCAAGCCGACGGATTTCACGCTCTTGCAGCAGGCGTAACAAGCGGGCTTGGGCGTCGAGTGGTAGTTCGCCGATTTCATCCAAGAACAGCGTGCTTTGATCGGCTGCTTCGACTAAGCCTTTACGACTGCTATTCGCGCCGGTGAATGCACCTTTTTCATGTCCAAATAACTCATCTTCCATCAGGCTATCAGGAATCGAGGCGCAGTTGACCGCAATCATCGGAAACTTAGCGCGTGGGCTGAGCTGATGCAGGGCGCGTGCTACCAATTCTTTACCCGTGCCGGATTCACCTTGAATTAATACGGTGGTGGCCAGTGGCGCGACCGTGCGGATCTCGTCGTACAGCTTGAGCATGGCAGGGCTTTCACCGATCATGCCAAGAGTATGCACCGGTGTTGTATGGCTGCGCGTTGTCGATGAGCGCTTCAACGTGCTCTCAATGGCGACCAGCAGTTCTTGGTGGTCGAACGGTTTAATCAAATAGTGCACCGCGCCGGCACGCATTGCCGCGACCGCATCCCGCGTATCACTATAGCTGGTCATGATCAGCACCGGCGTAGGGCGTGCCAGTTCAATCAGGCTGGTTCCCACGGCACCCGGCAAGCGTACATCACTGATAATCAAATCAAATGTTGACAAATCATGCTGGCATGCACTGTCGACACAGGCCGCTTCACTGACGCGATGGCCGTGACGCTCCAGCATGCGCCGTAAGTTTTGCCGAATTAGTGCTTCGTCCTCAACGATCAGCAGTGCGGCACTCATCATAACTCCTCTGCTGCATGGATCGCGGGTAAGGTGATTTGTACAATCACACCGCGGCCTTGATCATAATCGGTTTTATCGATTAATTGAATGC
>PGZG01000068.1 GCA_002840115.1 Gammaproteobacteria bacterium HGW-Gammaproteobacteria-14
TATGTTTAATGTATCTCGGCGCCCACCCTGACGCCCCAGTACGCAACCTCGCGACCATTGCCAGCCCTGTGAACTTTCACAAGAGTGGGCCCTACGGCAAACTGTTCAGCCTGCTCAGCTTGCCCGCTATGAAACTGCAGGACTGGTTCCGGCTGCGCCTCGAGCCTTTGGATACCCGGCTATTTCATATTCCCGGCAATCTGTTGTCACTGGGTTTCAAAATGACCAATCCGCCGGCGGTTGTAACCTCCTATCTGGACTTGGTCCGCAATATTAATGACCGTGACTATGTCAGCGAACATATGACCATGGGGCAATGGTTTAACGACATGGTGGACTATCCTGGCGCTACGGTGCGAGAGGTTATCGAGAAAATGGTCATCGGTAATAGCATGGCCGGCGGGCGTATTATGATCGGCGATAAAACGGCGGATTTAGGTTTGATTCGATGTGATCTGTTAGCGTTGGCGGGCAGCAGTGATCGTATCGTGACGGTCAATGCAGCCCGTGATGTGCTCAGGGTTACTGGCAGCAAAAACAAGCGCTTTGATGTGGTCCCCGGTGGCCATGCCGGAGTGTTCGCCGGCAGTAAAGCGCCAGATCACACCTGGCGTATTATTGCGGATTGGCTGGCAGAGCGTTCATAACGCTCACCCGCCACTCTCTAACGTGTTGCTACGCCTTAGGGAGATGGAGCCGTGTGCCGCGCGAGGTCATCTGCAATTTGACTGCTGTAGCGGTAAAATAGCAGCGGCACCTTGGCGGAATCCGGGTCATCCATTTCTGGCACTGCATTTCGAATAAAGCTCCAGCGCATCCGGGTTTGTGTCAGCACTCGGTTCATTACCTCATCATTGCGATACTTTCTTTCCTGTTCGCCAAGGCCCTGTTCGAACGACATGGCTTCTACAGAAAAGTTAATTGCACTTTCACTGGTGCCCGTATTGATGCCTGCTGAGGGGAATGCTGTCAGAGCCAAATATTCGGAAGCCATGCGCTGTAGTCCGACGCCAAGGCCGACAAGCCCGTCATGGGGGCCATCAACTGCCCCCTCCTTTAGCTTCTCCACCAATTGGACAACTTGCACCACCAGGCGGTTAAGCTCCGCAAATGCATTAAAATCAGCATAGCCCAGTGTCGCCAGAGGGTTGTCTCGGGCACGCTCATCCAGCCCGGCCCACAGAGCTTCCAGCTCCATAACACTCTCTTGCTGTGCAGGTGTGGCATTAGCTTTCAAAACGTCTACCTGGCTCTCTCCGGCAGCCAGAATCTGCTCCAGCGCGCGAATATCATCAGGCGCATTGCCATTGATGGAAAGCTGATGAAAACCCATGCGCGCTCGCCAGGTATTCATTTCCAGCAGCAACAGATCCGCCTTTGCAACACCGGCTTCCACCGCTGAGGTTATTACCAACAACGCCACCGCTAACATCCGTTTCATGTTTCGATCCTTTAAATCTGCCTGTTGTTATTAAAGTCTTCCAATCTTTTAATGTAGCGTCTGGGCAATCAGTTTCCCCAAAGCGTCATTCAGAGACCACCTGCACGCTAGCCGCAGCACGGGTAAGCGAGTCAACCATTTGCTCTGAATAGCGATGCATCAGAAATGGTACTGAGTTCTCATAGAACTTCAGCAAAGACTCCCGAATGAAATTCCACTTGGCATTCACTGAGCGTAACTCCCGGCTGATAGCGGGATCATCTTTCCAAGCGTTCCGCACTGACTGCAGTTTCCTGTCAAAGGCCGGGACTTCTTTTATAAAGTCAACGCGCCCTTCCTCTGCTCCGGTACCAATTGCACCGCCGCCATCGGCAGAAGCGGAGAGAAACATATACTCCGATGTTAACCGCTGAAGCAGTACGGCTAAATCGGCAAGGTCCTCAGCACGCCCGGAGGTATCCGTGCGAACTCCATTTATCAAACGGTAAAGCTTGAGAGCGCCGCTCTCCATATCTTCAATGGTATAGCGGTCGGTATAACCCATTTCAGCGACGGTGTTGGACATTGCCAATTCCCGATAGCCATCCCAAAGCTCGCGAACATCGCTGATAAATTGCTCTTCGCTGTCAGATTCTACGCTATCCTCCAGCAGGTCTAGCACCTCCTCCGTATCGGCAATCATGTTATCGAGCAGGTCAACATACTCGGGGGCACCCTGCATCACCGTCAGCGTATGAAAAGCCGCACGTACCCGCCATATATCCAGCGCCAAGCGGTCAAGATCCGCTCTGGAAAAGGATGCCTGAGCAACCTCAGCAACCAGTAATAATGGCAAAGCGATCAGGGCGATTAAGCGTCCCATGGCGACTCCCTCAATTGTTGTTATTCAGATCCCAGGCTCTTACAGGCCGGAATACATCACCCCCAAGCCTAACGTGTTAGCGGGTTCGGGGCCACTCTGAGAAATCCAGCACGTCCATCTGTTCCAGCAGACCCGTCGGTAGCAATTGCGGCGCGAACACCACAAACACCATAAAAGCGATACTCAGCAACAGGCTAAGCACACTGAATATCCACCAGAGGCCACCAAACACAGTGACTAGAATACCATTTGGAGGACTGGGGGTGCCGTAACTGTTCATTCCCGGCGCGCTTTCCCCTGCTAACAGGTAAAGCATAATGCCAGCCTGTACCAACTGAGCCAGTAACGGCAGCCAGGACAGAACTATACCTACCAAAGGCAGCAGATTGGCTACCAGCGGCGCCAGCAGCCATAAAACAAGCCACCCCGAGCGACCAAGATCATGAAGACGACGCACCATCAGGACGATGCTGTAAAACGTAGCCCCTAGACCCAGAAACACTGCGCCGATAATAGCAGTCATATAGGCCCATGGGCTTTGCTCTCCGCCCGCAGCCTGATACAGCAGCGCTCCCAACACCATAACCAGAAGAACCACCACCACCATAGTCAGCTGATAACAGCTATAACGCAGCCGATTCAGGCGCTGACTTAACGACAGCGGCAAAGGGTCCTCATAAATAATGTGATTACTCTTGCCAGCATACCCCGCCTTGGGGGATTCATAGGGAGACGCGTCAGCAGACATCAAATCGCTCATCCAAGCATGCTTTTTATTAGCAATATCACACCAGCAATACCGGATATCAACGATCCAGCTCACGGTATAATGCCACGAACTCTTCTGTCAGCTTGTGCTTCGGGGACATCGAAACCAGCGGCATAGCCCGATCATGGGATTCTCGCATAATCACGCTGGATGATAGTCGATTGCTGAGAATGGGTAGCCCTTCAGCGACTAACTCATCAACGAGCTGCTGTGGCAATCTGGCGCGGGGCTGAAACTGGTTAACGATAATCCCCTCCACCTGCAGATCATCATTGTGGTCGCCGCGGGCCTCATTGATATTTTCCAGCAAGGTATAAAGCGCCTGGCGGGAGAATGCGTCGCAATCAAAGGGAATCAGGCAGCGGTCAGCACCAATCAGGGCGGAGAGTGTATAAAAATTATAGGCCGGAGGTGTATCGATATAGATCTCGTCGTACTCTTTCTCCAGTGTTTTCAACAAGCCGCGCAACTTGTAAATCTTATGCTTGGTTTCCAGCATATGTTCGATTTCGCCAAGCTCCGGGTCAGAGGGAATCAGATACAAATTTTTGTAAGGCGTGCCGTGCACATATTCCCGAGGCTCTTTTTCTTTGAGTTTGAAGGACAGTGTCTGGGCAAAAAAGCTACCGATATTGGGTTTCGGACTTTCCCCCTGATGCCAGGCTTGCATGCCAAGAAGGTATTGGCTGGCGTTACACTGGGGATCAAGATCCACCACCAGCACCTTGCGGCCAAGGCTCGCTGCCACCGCAGCAAGATTCACGGTAATGCTCGACTTGCCAACACCGCCTTTCTGATTGAATACCACCCGCCGCATAAATCATCTCCCTGCTGTGACTGCTTGATGGGGCTCATAATACACAGCACTGTGCCGCAGTGACCACCATCGCTACCTTATCCGGCGTCGCTACCGTACAGCTGGCCTTGTCGCTAGCCCAATACCTGACCTTCTCGTAACGTAACAAACTCTTCGGCGGCGGTCGGGTGAATGCCTACCGTACGATCAAAGTCTGCTTTCGTGACCCTCTGACGAATGGCCACAGCAAAACCCTGAATAATTTCGCCGGCATCATCGCCCACCATATGCATGCCGATCACCTCATCGGTAGTATCATCGACAACCAACTTCATCAATGAGCGATGCTGGATATCACCGAGGGTATACTTCATGCCACGGAATTCACTGCGGTAAACCCGAATCGTCCCATATTTTTCCAATGCTCGTTCCTGACTCAACCCCACGGTGGCAATATTCGGATGACAAAACACTGCCGTTGGCACCAGATCATATTCCGGCGCTGGGCCCGCTTGCTCGGGTGCAAACAAATGGCGCGCAAGCCACATACCCTCCGCCAGCGCCACCGGCGTCAACTGAACACGATCAATCACATCTCCTACCGCATAAACGCCCGGAATGGATGTCTGGAAAGTGCCATCCACTCCCAGGGCTCCATTGATTGCCATGTCCGGCTGAATACCATCGAACAGCCCCGCCACATGGGGCTGTCGACCAGTGGCATAAAACACCGCATCAACCTCCATGCTCGAACCGTCCTGAAGATGTAACTGCTTGGCTCCCTGATGCTCGGCCACGGCCGTTATATCTGTGGAAAAATGGAGGTGAACCCCACGATGAGCTACTTGGGTAGCAACGAACTCGCGAACCTCCTGATCAAAACCTCGCAGAAACAAGTCTCCCCGATAAATCTGATGCACCTCGCAGCCGAGACCATTCAATATTGAGGCAAACTCACAGGCAATATAGCCCCCCCCCACCACCGCCACTCTCGCAGGCAACGCCGGAAGGCTGAACAAATCATCAGAAATCAGAATATGTTCGCGGCCCGGAATCTCTGGAACGAACGGCAATCCGCCGGTGGCAATCAGAATATTCCGACCTCGAATAAACCGCTCTCCCACCTGAACCTGATCAGCGCTAACAACGACGCCTCTACCTTCTATGATTTCCACTCCGGCATTGTCCAGCAAACGCCGATAGATGCCATTAAGGCGCTGGATTTCACGGGTTTTGTTGTCACGCAGGGTATTCCAGTCAAATGGCGTGTCAGCGGCTACGTTAAACCCATAATCCGCGGCGAGATGAAACAAATCACGGAAGGATGCCCCGTAGGAAAACAGTTTCTTCGGCACACAGCCCACATTGACACAGGTGCCACCAAAAAAACGCTCCTCGATAATGGCGACTTTAGCACCAAGAGTTGCAGCAATACGCGCGGCACGAACGCCACCGGAACCGGCGCCGACAACAACAAGGTCGAACATAGTCTCTCCTCAAAATGATGCTCACCATAGGCCCCGTCCTGAACGGAGCCTATGGTGAGCATCAGGTTGCTTTAGATTGCACTGAAAATAACGGCCTTACATTTTAAGGCGAGCAAAAGGCTCCCCTGTAGAGCGCCGCTCCTCCCGTGCATAAATACCTTTTTCCACCGGTGGCCACAGCTCACTGAGTAATACCGAGCGAGGGCCGCCGGTCACCATGCGCGCATGATGGCGACGCAGTCCACGGGGCTCAAGCACACCACAGGAATGAGCAATTACCTCCACCTCTTTTACCAGATGACGATGATATTGATAGACACGTTCGGCTTTTTCTATCGGCACCAACCCTCGCTGTAATCGCTTGTTGTGGGTGGTAATGCCAGTGGGACAAGTATTTTTGTCGCACTGCATGGCCTGAATACAACCCAACGCAAACATATAGCCCCGAGCAGAAACACAAAAATCCGCGCCCAATGCCAGAGCCCAAGCCACCATATTCGGCGTAATCAGCTTACCTGCGGCCACGACACGAATGCGTTCGCGCAAGCCATAACCTTCCAGTAAATCCACCACTAAAGGCAGCGATTCTGCCAAGTGCAGGCCGACATCATCCATCAACGACATAGGTGCTGCTCCGGTACCGCCGTCGCCGCTATCAATAGAAATATAATCGGGTGCCGATTCAATACCTCGCCGGAGGATTTCCATAAAGAAGTCCTCTAACCAAGCCCAGCTTCCCACCACCATCTTGATGCCCACCGGCTTACCTGTAACCTCGCGCACCCGGTGAATCATATCCAGCAGTTCCGAGGCAGAACTCACATCAGGATGGCGATTTGGACTAATGGATGCCTCACCAACTGGAATGTTACGAATAGCGGCAATTTCTGCTGTTACTTTGGCCCCCGGCAATATGCCACCTTTGCCCGGCTTGGCACCCTGACTCAATTTGATTTCAAACATCTTAACTTGCTGATGAGCCGCCATCGCGCGCAAATGCTCATCACTCAGAAGCCCGTCAGCATCACGAACGCCGTAGCGTGCCGTGCCAATCTGAAAGACGATGTCGCAACCGCCCTCAAGATGCCAGGGTGATAATCCACCCTCCCCAGTATTTAGCCAACAACCGGCGCGGCTCGCGCCTTTGGAAAGGGCAAGGACGGCTGGCTTTGACAGAGCGCCATAACTCATCGCAGAAATGTTGTGCAGCGAGCGCGCCACATAGGGTTGGCGGGCATGGGGGCCGATCATCATCGGAATAGTTTCGGCTTTATCCTTATCCAGCATCGGATAGGGATCATTGAGAAAAATCACCCGACCCGGTGCCAGCATGCTTTTTGTGGAGCCAAACGGGACCATGGTGGAGAGGTCCTTCGCGGCCCGATACACCCAAGCTCTCTGGGCGCGATTGAAAGGCAATTCCTCCCTGTCCATGGCGAAGAAATACTGGCGGAAGAATTCACCCAGGTGTTCGAAAAAATAACGGAAACGACCAATCAAGGGATAATTGCGGCGGATGGCGTGAGTTTTCTGGAAAAAGCGATCCTGAATCCAGAGTACAACCCCGGTAACCATTAGCAAAACCACTGCCACCAGCACCAGCAACAAGAAAACATCGAGTATGGCATCCAGCCAAAGTGTCACTTCCCGGGACAGCATAGCCTTTCCCTTTTCAGCCTGAACTACCCCAACTATACCCCGCTGACCGCTCCGTAGGAGCGGCTTTAGGTGGGAAATTTAAGTTCTCAGCTGGTCGCTCCCACAAGAAACAGCCCTACAGACTGTCGCTCGGCACCCTGACACTCCCTTCCATCAGCACCCGTGCACTGCGGCTCATAATCGCCTTGGTTACCGTCCAACTACCGTTAACCAGCTTGGCCTCAGCGCCCACCCGCAAAGTACCGGAAGGGTGACCGAAGTTCACCGATTCACGCTCGCCGCCGCCGGCAGCCTGATTTACCAGCGTGCCCGGGATGGCCGCAGCGGTGCCGATGGCTACTGCGGCGGTGCCCATCATCGCATGGTGTAGCTTGCCCATGGACAACGCTCGCACCAGCAGGTCCACATCCGTCGCTTTTACTCCCTTACCGGAAGACGACACATAGTCGACCGGCGGTGCGACAAAGGCGATCTTGGGCGTATGCTGGCGCGTGGTGGCACCAGTGATGTCCTTGATCAAACCCATCTTCAGCGCGCCGTAGGCACGGATGGTTTCAAACCTCTCCAGCGCCTTGGCATCACCGTTAATGACATCCTGCAATTCGGTGCCGTTGTAACCAATGTCAGCGGCATTAACGAATACCGTCGGAATGCCAGCATTGATCATGGTGGCCTTG
Source organism: Gammaproteobacteria bacterium HGW-Gammaproteobacteria-14 (assembly GCA_002840115.1). Taxonomy (GTDB): domain Bacteria; phylum Pseudomonadota; class Gammaproteobacteria; order Pseudomonadales; family Alcanivoracaceae; genus PGZG01. Next base: position 7,692 of record PGZG01000068.1, read on the forward strand.
AGCGTGCCAACACCTGGCACTTCGAGGTCATCCACCAGATTGCCAGTGGGGAACATTGCCCCAGCGTCATCGCCCTCACCTTCCTCCGCGGGGTCGAGAAACTCGAGAACGATTTCTGCCGCTGGAAACGTTACCCCATCAAGCTCGAAATCTCCGGTTTCCTGAACTTGCCCATTCGTCACAGGTACATGAGCAATAATGGTTTTTTGGATGTTGGCCTGCCAGATCCGCACACTGCAAACACCACTCTCAGGAATCCTTGCCGGATCAACCAGGCCCGCATGCAGGGCAAACGCTCCCGCTGCAGTGGACAGGTTGCCGCAGTTGCCACTCCAGTCGACGAATGCCTTGTCGATCGATACTTGACCGTAAAGATAGTCGACGTCGTGATCGGGTTGGGAGCTCTTCGACAAGATTACACACTTGCTGGTACTGGACGTCGCGCCGCCCATGCCATCAATATGCTTGGCATAGGGGTCCGGACTGCCGATCACGCGCATAAACAGGCGGTCACGAGCTTCCCCGGGTTGCTGGCAAGAGGTCGGCAGATTTTCGAGTTTGAAAAACACTCCTTTACTGGTGCCGCCGCGCATATAAGTGGCGGGCACTTTGATTTGGGGGGGGTGGGTCATGGCTGGGTCCTTGGTTGAAGAGAGTTCGCGGCTGAAGCCGCTCCTACGGCTGGCGTTCCTGTAGGAGCGGCTTCAGCCGCGATTTTTTCTAACGACTTCTCAGGCAACAGCTCCTTGTAAAAAATCCTTGGCAAATTTTTGCAGAATGCCTCCGGATTTATACACTGAAACTTCCTCCGCGGTATCCAGACGACAAATTACCGACACTCGTTCGACATCACCGTTCTGGCGATGAATGACCACAGTCAGTTTCGCACCTGGTGACGATTCGCCCTCAACATCGTACACCTCAGTTCCGTCAAGCTTGAGTGTCTTACGGTTGGTACCTTCTTCAAATTGCAAGGGCATCACGCCCATACCGATCAGGTTCGTGCGGTGAATACGCTCAAAGCCCTCGGCAACGATTGCTTCCACACCGGCCAACGCCACACCTTTCGCTGCCCAGTCTCGGCTGGAACCCTGACCGTAATCCGCACCGGCAATAATGATCAGCGGTTGCTTGCGCTCCATATAAGTTTCAATCGCCTCCCACATGCGCATGACCTTGCCCTCGGGCTCAACGCGGGCCAGCGAACCCTGCACCACTTTCCCCTGCTCATCCGTAACCATCTCGTTAAACAGTTTCGGGTTTGCCAAAGTGGCACGCTGAGCCGTGAGGTGATCACCACGGTGGGTGGCGTAGGAATTGAAGTCTTCCTCCGGCAGGCCCATCGTGTGCAGATACTCCCCGGCAGCTGAGTCCATCATGATGGCATTCGACGGCGACAGGTGATCAGTGGTGATGTTGTCCGGCAGCAGTGCCAGCGGGCGCATACCCTTGAGAGCACGCTCACTGGCCATATTGCCTTCCCAGTACGGCGGACGGCGGATATAGGTGGACATCGGACGCCATTCATACAGCGGACTGATGGCACGCTCGTCACCGCCCTTTT
>PGZG01000069.1 GCA_002840115.1 Gammaproteobacteria bacterium HGW-Gammaproteobacteria-14
TAAAACCGCCGGCAATCAAATCATTGGCAAACTCGCAGCCAATCAAACCACCACCAATAATCAGCACTTTCTTCTTGCCCGCCAACGCCTTGCCAAAGCGGGCGTAATCCATCAGGTCGTTTACGGTATACACTTGATCAAGCGCATCGCCGGTCATCGGCGGGCGAAACACATCCGCGCCCATGGCCAACACCAACTTGCTGTAGGTCAGCGTTTCGTCACCAATTTCAATGCGCTTTGCTGCCGTATCCAATGCTGTGACATTAACCCCGGCACGCAAAGTAACATCGAACTGCGCCGAGGTTTGCTCCGCCGTCGCCATGGCCAAAGCATCCGCATCTTTTTGTTTGGCGAAACCGTTAGAAAGCATCGGCTTGGAGTAGTTACGCCCGTCATCGCTGGTGAGCATGATGATCGGCGTGGTCTTGTCGAGCTTGCGCAATTCTTTGACGAGGTTAAAACCGGCGAGGCCGGTGCCAATAACAATAATCGGGTCCATGACGGTTTCCGTGCAGGCAAAAGTGGCAGACAAAAGCGAATCTCAGATATGACACGGGGCGCTTAGCGCCCCGTATCGACTTGCATCACTATGGATCAGATTTCGACCATCTCGAAATCGTCCTTGGATACGCCGCAATCCGGGCAGACCCAATCATCCGGTACATCGGCCCAGGCTGTACCCGGTGCGATGCCTTCTTCCGGCAAACCTTCGGCTTCATCATAGATAAAACCACAGACAACACATTCCCACTTCTTCATGTTCAACCTCTCTGGCAGCGACGGATCATGACATCCACCGGTGTTGGTATTCCGCAGGGTTGGCTAACCTAGCCATGCGGCGGCGAAAAATCAATGACTCAGGCGCTTTTCACGCCATCGAGCGTGTCCTGATAATGCTTCGCATGGCGCTCTTCAACTTTGGCGAGGGCCGCAAAGCGCTTGCCCGCCTTCTCCAGCGTCTTGCGGAACATCTCCGCATGCTCTCTGGACTCATCAATTTGCTCAGCAAACTCGGCTTCCGCCGCCTTTTCCAGCTCTTTACGCGCAGTATCGCGGAAGTTAGGGTACATTTCCGTGTATTCGTAGGTTTCACCCTCAATCGCCAGCGCCAATGCCTTCTCCACATTGAGGCTGTCACGGGGGTACAGCAGCTCCATATGGCCAATGGCGTGCAACACCTCCTGGGCGGCGGTTTCTTCAAACACCTTGGCGGTGGCCTCATCGCCATGGGCGCGGCAGATCTGGGCAAAGTAGCGATATTTGATATGCGCCATGGACTCGCCAGCCAGCGCCGCTTCCAGGTTCTGCAAAGTGATAGTGGGTTTCTTGTCGCTCATGTAACGCTCCTTGCTAGTGAATGAGGTTACTATAGACATCGCCGAGCGCTTAATAAAAACGATTAAAAAGATAGAACTGATAGCCTATGACGATCTATTGGCCTCGACATTAAATACGAACACCCATCGTTATTGCGCGAGACACGCCGCGCCAAGGATATTTCGTGAAAGTTGCCACCCCCGGCCGCCTGCTGGACCCCGAGCTTCACTGGCAACCCGCCCAGCGGGTCGCCGTGCCAGCCGACATTGGCAACTGGCTCACCGACAGCAGCTCGCTAACCCGGCGGCTGCAGCGCTTTGGTCACTTTAGTGTTACCCCGTTGTCTCAGCGCGTAGTCCGCCCGCAGCCAGCGGAAGCCCTTATGTTGAGGCAACCACCACAGCACCGCGCTCTGATCCGGGAGGTGCTGCTCTACCTTGATGACAGTGCGGTGGTATTTGCCCGCAGCATCCTGCCACTAACATCCCTGAAAGGTGCCAACCGGGTATTGGGCCATATGGCCCGGCGCTCTCTGGGAGCAGAGCTGTTTCGGGCACCCGCCGCCGAACGGCGCGCCATATGGTTAGCTCGCATCCCGCCACACCGTTTGCCGCTAGCCGTGACAGAGACCTGCTGGGGCCGCCAGTCCCTGTTTTACAAGCGCGGCCAACCCCTGTTGGTGGCGGAGGTTTTCTTGCCCGGTTTTAGCGCCATCACAGGCATCGATTAAAGCCGCGGGCAACCGTTAAAATCCCGCCGGGCTCAGTTATGCTTGGTCCTGCCGTCAGTGGATTGCTTACCTTAGCGCTCCCTTATGGATCACCTTACTTATTGATCACCTTACTTATTGATCACCTTGCTTATTGATCACCTTAAATTGTCGCGTCTTAAACCCGCAGCCCAACGGAACCGCCATGCTGAGCTTTGTACAAACCCGCTACCCCCACCTCTGGCCTTGGCTACAGCTTATGCGACTGGATCGTCCGGTCGGCACCCTGCTGCTGCTGTGGCCCACTCTTTGGGCGGTATGGGTTGCCGGCGCTGGCTCCCCCAGCGTACGCACGGTGATTGTCTTTACCCTTGGCGTAATCGTTATGCGGGCAGCGGGCTGCGTGATTAACGACATTGCCGATCGCGATATCGACGGCAGCGTAAAACGCACCCAGGGGCGCCCGCTGGCCACTGGCGCACTGCGCACCCGGCAGGCCCTGATGTTATTTGCGGCACTGGCCGCCATTGCCTTTGTACTGGTGCTCTTTCTGAATACCTTCACCATCCTGCTGTCTTTTGGCGGTTTGGCGTTGGCGGTGCTGTACCCTTTTATGAAGCGCTACACCCATCTACCCCAGGTCTTCCTCGGCGCTGCCTTCTCCTGGGCCATCCCGATGGCATTCGCCGCTGAAACCAACAGCCTGCCGACCATTGCCTGGCTTCTCTATACCGCCAATCTGTTATGGACCGTAGCCTATGACACCCTATACGCCATGGTGGACCGGGACGACGACCTCAAGATCGGGGTTAAAAGCACCGCCATCCTGTTCGGCGAAATGGATCGGCTGATGATCGGGCTGTTACAGGGCATGGCTCTGTTTGCCCTGTGGCTACTAGGGAGACAACTGGGCTTTGGCGGCTTCTGGCTGGCCGGACTTACCGGCGCCGCGCTGCTATTTGCCTATCAACACTGGCTGATTCGGGTACGCGACCGGGACGCCTGCTTTAAGGCCTTCCTCAACAACCAATGGGTTGGTGCCGTGATTTTTGCCGGATTGCTACTGGACTATCTATTACAGGCCAGCTGATCTGGAAGAGCCACCGTCTGGCCGAAACTTGCATTTAACCGACAACTGTCATACCTCTGTCATATTAACGCCATCAAATAGGCATCCAGAAACCTGATGAGATGCAGCGAATATGGCCAAGCACACGATTCTGATTGTTGACGACGAACCCGCTATCCGCGAGATGGTCGCGGTGGCTTTGGAAATGGCGGATTTCGAAGTGCTGGAGGCGGACAATGCCCAGCGCGGCCACGAAATTATTGTCGACCGACGCCCGGATCTGGTGCTGCTCGACTGGATGTTACCGTCCATTAGCGGCATCGAGCTGGCCCGCCGACTCAAACGCGACGACAGCACCGCCGAAGTGCCGATTATTATGCTCACGGCAAAAAGCGAAGAGGACAACAAGATTCAGGGGCTGGAAGTCGGTGCCGACGACTACATCACTAAACCGTTCTCCACCCGTGAACTGATTTCCCGCATCAAGGCCGTGCTGCGACGCTCCAACGCGGGCGCCGCCGACAAGGCCATTGAGATTGAAGGCCTGTGCCTGGACCCCGTCAGCCACCGCATCAGTGCCCATGATCAACCCGTGGATATGGGCCCCACGGAATATCGCCTGCTGGAATTTTTTATGACCCATCAGGAGCGAGCCTACTCCCGCGCCCAACTACTGGATCAGGTGTGGGGTGCCAATGTGTATGTCGAAGACCGTACCATTGATGTCCATATCCGCCGCCTGCGCAAGGCACTGGAGCCCCATGGCTTCGACCGCTTTATTCAGACCGTGCGCGGTACCGGCTATCGTTTCTCCACCAAAACCGCCATCGTCTCCTGATCGGTTACACTGACGCCTGCAATCAGGAGCGGTGACACTTGGATATTACCCGTCGCAACGAAATCCGACGCTTGGTGCTATGGGGCAGCGCCGCATTGGCATTGTCACTATTGGTCGAAGACTCGTGGCCGTTGTTGGTGGTCACTCTGGCCATGCTGGCTTTTTATGTACGCCAGCTATTACGTCTTAGCCGCTGGCTCAGCCAGCATCAGGCCCGTAACGAGCTACCGGAAACCACCGGCGTCTGGGGCAAGATTTTTGACGAGATTTACCATCGCCTGCGGCGCGAAGAACAAGCCCGCGAAACCCTGGAACAACTGATCAATCGCGCAGAAGACTCCGTCACAGCCTTGCGTGATGCCGTAGTCGTGGTTGATCGTCAGGGACGCATTGAATACTGGAACGCCGCTGCACAGCGCTTACTGGGATTCAAATCACCTCACGATAAACGACAAACCTTTACCAATCTGGTGCGCGACCCGCGCCTGATGTCTTATCTTGATTCCGAGGACTTCCGCGCCCCTATCACCCTGCCATCACCGCTGAATGAGTCACTGATGCTCGAGTTCACCATCACTCGCTTTGGCGATGGTGATTGGCTGGTGTTAGTGCGAGACGTAACCCGGCTGCACAATCTGGAACAGATGCGAAAGGATTTTGTTGCCAACGTCAGTCATGAATTAAAAACGCCGCTAACCGTTCTCAAAGGTTATCTTGAAACGTTGTTAATGACCGTACCCGAAGAACAAACCCGACTGCATCGCGCCCTTAATCAGATGGACCAACAATCCCATCGCATGGAAAATCTGGTCAATGATCTATTGATGCTGGCCCGACTGGAAGGCACCGAGGTAGATAACCAGCCACAAGTCATTGCCGTGGCGGACATGCTGCAGCGTCACGCACAGGATGCCAAGGCGCTAGCCGCCACGCTGAACAAAACCCTGCATATAAACCTTGACGCCGATAGCACTCTAAAACTGCGCGGCAGCTCACTGGAACTGGAAAGTGGCTTCGGCAACCTGATTACCAATGCAGTGAAATACACCCAAACCGGCGGCAATATTTCAATTCGCTGGTGGCAAGACGATCAAGGCGCTTATATGTCCGTGACCGACAATGGCCCCGGCATAGATCCAAAACATATTCCCCGACTTACCGAACGCTTCTATCGACCGGACAGCAGCCGGGTCACACAAACCGGTGGCACCGGCCTTGGCTTGGCCATCGTCAAGCACGTCATGCTACGCCATGATGGCAAACTGGATATTCTCAGCAATCTCACCAAAGGCAGCACCTTTACCTGCCATTTCCCGACATCACGAATCAGCGCGGAACCTCTGCGAAAGATCAACTGATTTCCTCCCTGTCACAAAATAATATTTCATCTCCAATTCCACAGCACATTTCACACCATCGTAATACTTAATCCCTACCTTGCACCTTGCCATCAATGATTGGCGGCGGCACTCCAGGGGATGGTGAGTGCGTCGGTTGCATGTCCAGGCGCCAATGGAATCCGGTTGTCGGGCCCCAAGCGAAGCATTTCCCATGAGCCACCTGCCACTGGCCCGTCTCACCATTCCGGTTCACCCGCTGACGCCTTCTATTCCGGTATCAACGGTAGCGGATCTTTTTCTATCTGATCGTTGCCGCGATTTACTTTGCCTTCCCATAGTCCGTGATGGTCACCTTGTAGGAACCATTTCTCGCTACACCATCATGCGTATTTTTCTACAACACTTTGGCCGCGAACTGTACGGGCAGAAACCGGTAGAACGCTTCATGAACAAGTCGCCCATTCAGATTGAGCAGTCCATGGATGTGGAAGAAGCCAGCCTGCTGGTTCGCAGTACATTAACCCTGCCGATCACGGAAGATTTCGCCATCACCGAGAAAGGCCGCTATGTTGGTATGGGAGTTGTGCTGTCATTACTGGAAGTCATGGAGCACAAGATTGCCCATCGAAGCGAGGCGCTTGCCCGCGCCAATCACCAGCTCAAAAGCTCGCAGGCACAACTGGTGCAATCGGAAAAAATGGCGTCCCTTGGGCAAATGGTCGCCGGCGTAGCACATGAGATCAACACACCTCTAGGCTATGTACGCAATAATCTTGAGCTAGCCCTGGATTTTATGGAGCGCACCCGAGGGGTTATTGACAGCACAGATCATCTTATTGAAACACTTCTTAACCCAGCCTCACCTGAATCGCAAACGCACCTGGCGCTGGAATCTGCCGCCACAGAGATATCCAGCCATCAACAGGATGCCGTACTAGACGATATGCGCACCCTTTTCGATGACAGCCTTCATGGGCTACAGCAGATTACTGACCTGGTTGCCGACCTGCGCAACTTCAGCCGTGTAGACAAGTCACGGATGGAATCCGCCAATCTGAATGACTGCATTGAAAGCGCTTTAAATATTGGTCGTAATGTCATCAAACACAAAGCCGATGTGGAAAAATATCTGGCAGACATTCCCTTCGTGGAATGCAGCGCCTCCCAGATTAATCAAGTATTGCTCAATATTTTGACCAACGCCGCTCAGGCCATTAAAGGTCACGGACTGATCAGTATTTATAGCGGCGTTGAAGATGATCAAGTGTTAATACGAATATGCGACAACGGATGCGGCATGCCCGAAACGGTCAAAAACAGAATATTTGATCCTTTCTTTACCACCAAACCCGTAGGTGAGGGTACCGGCCTTGGCTTGGCAATCTCTTTCCAGATCATTGAACAACATGGCGGAAGGATCGAGGTTTTATCTCGCGAAAATGAAGGCACGGAGTTCCGTATCTATATGCCCTTGCGGAAAGCCGAGGAACTCGATACATCCCAACGTCAAGCAACCGCCTGAATCAGGAGAGACCCATGAACACCATTACCAAGCCGACAATTCTGTTTGTCGATGATGAAGAACGAATTCTGCGTTCGCTGGTAATGGCGTTCCGCGCGCATTACCGAGTACTGTCTGCGACAGAGGGACACCAGGCTCTGGAAATGCTGGCCAACGAAGATATTGATGTCCTGATCAGCGACCAGCGAATGCCGCGGATGTCCGGCGTCGAAGTACTGCGCGGCGCCCGGGATATTTCCCCAGCCACGATGCGAATTTTACTCACCGGCTATTCAGACCTCGCGGGCATCGTTGGCTCGATCAATGATGGTGAAATTTTTCGTTACGTGCAAAAACCCTGGCGCCTGGAAGAGCTGCGCGACACCATCGCGGAGGCCGCCGCAGTGGCACAGAGCAGCCGCAGCAATACTGTCGCCACGGCCGTAGGCGTGATTCCGGCCCATGCCGCCATTATTGTGCTGGACCGGTCACCGGAGCTGGCGATGGTATTAAAGGACAGCCCGCTTGCGTCCCGTGTTCGACGCGCCCACACACTGGAGCAGGCAATGACAGTGATGGCCAGCGAACCCGTGGCCCTGCTGATCACCGACATCTCCCTTAACGGAGAGGATATAAGTCCCAGCCTCGGCGTACTTAAACAGCAACAACCGGATCTGGTCACCGTTGTGGTGACCGCATTTCAAGACACCGGCCACTTGATCCGACTAATCAATCAGGCTCAGGTCTATCGAGTATTACCACGGCCCACGGGACGCAACATGTTTTTGCGTAGCGTCGAGTCGGCTTTAAAGCACCACGATCTGCTGAAAAAACGCCCCGCCATGCTACGACGACACAGCGTCGAAAAAAGCCGGGACGAATCATTGGTATCCCGCATCCGCAATTATCTCGACAGAGTGCGGGACCCTGCGGCACCCGTGCAGGGATAAATGCGGAGGAACGCCGGGGCAGGCACTGTCGTTTTAGCAACACCTACACCATGCTGACATAGTTCGGGTGCTTCTCAATTCGCTGAACCCACGCCAACACAGCCGGGTACTGAGCAAGATCGAAACCGCCCTCATGGGCCACATGGGTATATCCGTAAAGGCTGATATCCGCCGTGGACAATACATTTCCCGTTAAATACTCAGACACCGAAAGCTGCTGCTCCATCACTGCCAGCGCTTTATGGCCACCGGCCTGCTTGGCTTCATACTCGGCTTTCCGGTGTTCCGGCAGCCCAAGATATTTGGCAATAAAGCGCGCAACGGCAATATAGGGTTCGTGGCTATATTGCTCAAAGAACTGCCACTGCTGAACCTTGGCCAGAGCATACGGCTCTACCGGAAGCAGCTCACTGCCAGCAGCCAGAAAATTAAGGATGGCATTGGACTCTGACAGACACCGACCATCATCCAGCTCCAGCAGCGGAATTTTTCCGTTTGGATTTTTTGCGAGAAAATCCACTGTTCTGGTAGCGCCAGCCAGAATATCCAGATGAATCCATTCATGTTGAATACCCAGCAGCGAACACAGCAGCTTTATCTTGTAGCAATTACCGGACTGAATATCTCCATATATCTTCACAGGCTCTCCTGGTTAGCCTAACGGTCGGTTTATAGGTTGCTCTGGATTCTTGCGGCATCAAAAATCTGATCGTCGGAAAACAGATCGTTCAGGGGTTTTCGTAATGTTGTCAGGAGCATAGCGTCTTTTGTCGGGCGGCCCACTCCCGCATGAATCGGGTACTGTGAGCGCTCTTCGGTTTGTTTATAGCCACGCCGCAAATAATAATCCACCAACTCTTTGCGCGCCGCAATAACCACCAACACTGCAAACGCCGCATTAAATTCCCGAACCGCAATCTCCTCTGCCTGTTTCAGCAGCCGCTTGCCAGCGCCGGAATTCTGAAGCAACGGATCTACCGCAAGCATACCAATATGAGCAACCTGATCAGCGACCTCAATGTGAATACAGCCCATCAAGCCTTGTTCGCAGGTTCCAACCAGAACTGTGCCACCGAGAATAGCTGTCGCCACCTTGCTCTGGTTTATCCGATCTCCCTCCACCAGGGCTGACTCATGCGTCCAACCTTCCGTTCCGGCTGCCGGGCGATAGGCACGATTCACCAGAGCTGTGATAGCTTTGGCATCGGTTATTTCGGCTTTTCTGATATGCATCTGAAACACTGACCAGGCTCCAGCAACGTTAGCGCCCCACACTTTATGCTGATTTATCATCACGAGTAAGAGCGGTACCTATAAACCAGATAATAAAGACCACCTCTGTCACCTCATCGGCGCATGAGTTTAGTCGTCAGCCACATCTTTGCGGGGCGGTTCTGGCTGGCGGTTCCGAATGGTAATGGCGGGAAAACTGGCACGAAGGTCCAGCAATAAACATCATCGATAGAACGCACCCTCACAATTCTACGGTCTGCCTGATTTCCTTC
>PGZG01000070.1 GCA_002840115.1 Gammaproteobacteria bacterium HGW-Gammaproteobacteria-14
CGCTCCACCAACCCCAGCACACGACGTGCGGGACGCGACCCCAGCGACAAACGGCTTAACTCCTGCTCAGGCGTCACCTGTCGCAAATAACGCACCAGCACTGGATCATCTCGCACCACCGAGCGATACGCGATCAGTGCATCATCACTCAATTGCTGCATCTGCTCTCTCCAGCCGGGCAAAGGAGCAAGAGGAGGAGACAACGTAGCCTCCAGTGTCGCGGCCAGATATTGCTCAATATTGTTTTTTGCGATGGCAGGCAACCCATACTTGAAACGAATGACCTCGCCCTGCTCAGTCACCCGAATGCGACCATTGACCGAACCTGGTGGCTGCGACATCAACGCCAGCCGGGTCGGAGAGCCTCCACGGCTAATAGAACCACCTCGACCATGAAATAGCGTTAATGGAATCTGACAATCTGCAAACAAAGCCGTTAACCCTTCCTGCGCTCGATACTGCGCCCAAGCTGCGGCAAGAAACCCGGCATCTTTGGCCGAGTCTGAATAGCCGATCATGATTTCCTGCCCCCGCCCTATTTGCTGACGATACCAGTCAACACTCAGCAACGAAGACATGGTATCCAGCGCAGAAGACAGGTCATCCAGAGTTTCAAACAATGGCACCACTCGCATAGGCTCGCGAACACCAGTCTCTCGCTGCAGCAACATAACCGCCAGGACGTCCGATGGCGCCCGCGCCATGGAAATCACATAAGCCCCGAGGCTACCCGGCTCTGCTTCCGCAATCACCGTCAGAGTGTCCAATAACTCACGATCATCATCCGTGCACAAAGAGCTTTCATAAAAGTATCGATCCAGCAATGATCGACGGCTCTGCAGCTGTTCCAGCAAAAACGCCTGGCGCAGCGTCTCCGGGAGCGATAGATAGTCCGTTAAGCCTAGGTGGCGACACAGGTTGTTCAGCAATGCCGCATGACGGGTTGACTCCTGGCGAACATCCAACGTTAAAAGGTTTATCCCAAAGGCATGCAACCGTCGCAATGTATCGCGCAACTCTCCGTTTGCTACCGAAGCAAAACCACATTCCCTTAATGAACGGTCGACAACTTGCAAGCGGGATAGCAGTTGCTCCCGCGACATCAGAGAGACCTGCTCGACTGACCGGCCCGCCAACAAGGCCTCCAGAGTGTGTCGCGTTGCCCGCAACTCATCACGCAACTCCCGCAAGACCCATCGGTAGGGCTCTTTCGAGTCTCCGGACAGCGCCAGCAACTCAGCATTGGCGGACTGCATCGACAAATCCGCCAGCAAGTTTTCCACGTCTCGTAAATAAAGGTCGGCAGCCATCCAGCGGCCCAGCATCAAGACTTCACGAGTCACCGCGCTGGTCACATTCGGGTTTCCGTCTCGATCGCCCCCCATCCAGGAAGCAAACCGCACCGGCGCCACACTGACTGCAAGCTCGCCGCCCAGGTGTCGCGCACAAACCCGGTCGAGTGCTCGCAGGGCAGCGGGCAATGCCTCCCAGAGTGACTGTTCCACGGCGGCAAAGCCCCACTTGGCTTCATCCACCGGTGTTGGCTTTTGCCGACGAATTTCGTCGGTCCCCCAGCTGGACAGTAAAATACGGCGTAGCTCTTCACGCCAACACAGGCGCTCATAGTCTGTAGCGTTTGAGCGGTCCAGATTACCCAGAATGGCCGCAATGCGATCATATTTGCGGATCAGTGTACGACGGGTAACCTCTGTTGGGTGTGCTGTCAGCACCAACTCCACTGACATGGTTTCCAGACACTGCCGTATATCCGCTACACTGCAGCCTTGTCCCAACAATGCCTGCACAACGCCATCAAGACCTTCATGACTAGCATCGTCAAGACCTCTCTCCAAACGGATTCGATGGTGTTGTTCGGCAATGTTGGTCAGATTGAGAAACTGACTAAAGGCCCGCGCCACATCCAGCAAGTCGGCTGCCTTCAACCCATCGAGCTGCTCCGCCGTAGCAGCCATCGCTGGACCACCCTCCTGCCTTCCCGCCAGTGCCTGCCTGCGAATCGACTCCACCCGCTGGAAAAAATCTTCGCCGCGCTGCTGACGCAATACATCGCCCAGCATCTCCCCCAGCATACGAACATCATCCCGTAACGGCTGATGTGGATCAGCACCGCTCATTCTCGAACCCTCTGGCAAACAGGCCTGTAACAACGAAACCCTCAACAAAATCACGGGTCAATAATGCAATGTACGGGATCAAGGCAGGCCACCGCAAACAGTGCGAAGTTTCTATAAACCACAGGATAGACTTGGCTCGTACTCTGCTAGAATGCACCCAACGCACCCATAGCAAGAGTGACTCCCATGCGCTTTTCCGACCGACTCGCTACAGACAATGCACTGGCTCTGGTGCGATCAAGCGCCCGCCTGGTATTTGCTGTGCTGACGTTCCTTTACTTGCGCCAGTATCAGGAAGGGATTAGCGGCACCACGGTGGTGGCACTCGTGGTGCTACTGGGCTATCTGGCTGCCCAAGGGGCACTACTATGGCGTGGCGGCATGCTGGCGGAGTTTGGCGGCATGTCATTGGATATTGTGGCAATCGCCCTCGCCGTCTGGCTGGATCCATCATCAATGCCGCCAACACTGCTACTGTTTCTGGTATTGGTACTCAGCGGCGGTCTTCTCCACGGTCCAAAACGGTTTAACTTACTGTTGGCGCTAACGGCGATCGCGCTCACTGTCATTCTCAGTATTAGTGAACAAAAATTGTCTCTGGATATTCCTGCCGTCTGGTTTGCCCTGACCATCATGACCGCCTGTGCCGTATATGCCGGCGTACTACTACAGCGCAATCATGCCCATGCACGACTGGCCCGCGAGGCAGCTTGGCAAGACCCGCAAACCGGTTTTATCAGCCATCAGGCACTGCTTTCAACGGCAAGCTGGCTATTACCCCTGCATGACCGCATGGCCTCACCACTGACTCTCGCCCTTTTGTCGCCAGGCGCAAATGTCAATCTGCCAACCTTGGCCGAGCACCTGTCCCGGCGTTTACGACGTAGTGATGTGGCGGCACGCTTCGACGGAGAAACTCTGGCCCTGATGCTGCCATGCACAACCGTAACAGCGGCTGAAAACCTGCTGACGGATTTGCACCAACAGGGCAATGATTTTCGCGCTGCCATTATTGGAGTACAGGACAGCGACAGCAGTCTGGACGCCAATCTTCGTCACCTTGAGCACCATCTTCAACGTGCTGGCGAAAGTTCAGGTCACTGGTTGGTGCATGCGCCAACACTATCCAACTAAACCATCCAACTGACTGAAGATTCACGTCTTAACGGGTAACATAAGCAGTCGAGTCTATTCAGGACTTAAAATACGGGACCACTGGAGGGACACCCGTGAAATTGAATCACACCGCACTGGCCATTCTGCTGAGTGTACCCGCCTACGCTCTGGGCGCAGACTTCAGCCAACGGATTATTGGCGGTGACAACGTCACGACACCCTATCCGTGGATGGCCGGGCTCCACCGATTCAACCCTAATCCGCCCCCAGGCACCTACAACACCTTTCCGTTTTGTGGCGGCAGTCTCATTGCACCCGGCTGGATTGTAACCGCCGCCCACTGCATTACCGATATCGGCACCGGAGCAGACCCTAGTCTTTACTCACAAACGGATGCCAACACACTGGTCCGCCTGGATAGCCCGAATCTCGCAGACCAGCCAACGTTCTTTGTGGCCGAAATTACCGTCCACCCACAATACGGCATTGTCGATCGAGACGACTCCGATATTGCACTGATACAACTAACCAGCAAGAGCGACCTCAAGCCAGTGAGCCTGGCCAATCAGACCATCATGTCACAACTCGAAAACTCCAAACTGCTTGATGACATCGTACAAATTATTGGCTGGGGCGTTTTCGACGGCAACGGCTTTCAGCCCGCCAACGCTTCTTCCGGCCCCCAACCAATGACCCTGCAAGTCGCCAACATTGATTACCTGCCCTTCAAGCTCGCAGAGTGCCGAAATGCCTGGGGAGGCCTAACCAACAATATGATCTGCGCCTGGGAGCCCGAACCAGACCGGGAAGAAACCCCGTTTGGTCAAGACAGCTGTTTCGGGGATAGCGGCGGTCCATTACTCCTGCCCAAGGGAACCCTATTAAGCGACGGCATGGTGGCCCATGACTGGGTGCTTGGAGCCACCAGCTTTGGCAACAACCGCTGTGACAGCAATACCACTCCGGGGGTCTACACCCGACTGGCCAGCTTTGCCGACTGGATCGAACAGGTCTCCGCGGACGCGGGAGATCCTCTGACCGACCTTTCCGTCACCATCACTGCAGCCAATCTGGCTCCCCCCGATGAGACTCTGCCGATAACAATTGACCTGCGTAATGACAGTACAACAAACACGGTGACTGGCGTAACACTGCGACTCGACCACCCTCAGCTGCAAGTACATATCGACAGCCAAGGAGATCTTTTGTGCAACAGCCTCGCCGAGCGGCTTGACTGTACATTACTCACCCCCATGCTGGCTGGTGATGTCCAGCAACTCAAGCTGGAAGCGGACTGGCTTGGCGACATGGATGAAACCGGAAACCTGCGCGCGCGACTCACACTGGATCAAGACGATTACCGCATTGGCAATAACGATGTTCGCCAGCGTACCCTGTTTTCCTTTGCTCCGGACCCCTCGCTCGGACCACTCTCCATCATTCGCAGCAGCGGTAGCACCGCCACACTACAGGTAACAGCGCGCAACTTGTCGCGACAAAACACCGCGGAGCAGGTTGAGCTGCTTATAACAGTGCCACCAGAGCAGAATTTTCGGGGACTACAAAATGGCCAGAACTGCACTCTGGACGGCTCAAGCTGGCGCTGTCCTATGAACGACCTACTGCCCGGAGCAAGCAGGACAACGTTGTTTGATGTCGCCGGCAAAGGCTCTTTCGACGTTGTGGTCGCCCTGCGAAACAGTAACGGCGATGTGGCCCCGGGAGACACAGAAAGCCGCATCAAGGTAACTCTGAAAAGCTCATCTGGCTCGCTGCCAAGCCTGCTCTTGCTGGGGCTTCTGGCTCTAGCTCAACGGCGAATCAAACGGCGCAGATATTGCAGCACCTGATCACCATGCTCCCGGTCCGCCGCAAACCCAAGATGGCCGTCCGGTCGCACTAACCACATACCGGAATCACTATGGCAACGGCGCGCAAACTCGCCATTGCTATCTACCAACACCGATACGTCGAACTCTGCTATTTCACGCACACTATCTGCCATAGGCAAGCAGGTAACGATCACGGTCCTTACCCAGCGGCCAAACTCCGAAGGCACCCGATCTGCCAAAGCAAAGGCGCTGACAATTTGTCGGGCCTCCGGATCCTTTGGCAGCTGAATAAACAAGTAGTGTCGAGGGTCGCGCAACAACTCCAACAGTCGTATTGCTGCTCCTGTCATCGGCTCATACATCACTGCATCGGGAAAACGATCCCCTGGCTGAGGGCCCGCCCACTCACTCAAGGAAAGAGCCGAAGCTCTCGCCACCAATGCAGAGCCACGATAGTTCACATCCAGCTGACTGGCGCGACGCAACAACAAGGCGCTTAACTTGGGCTGACGCGCAAGAAACCCGAGCACCATATCACGGCCATAACGTAGTACCCGGCTCTTGGCGAAAGAGGTGCGGGACAGAACATCAACACTATGCAACATGCTCCGCGCCACCGGGCGGCGCTCCGCCTCATAGCTATCCAACAATCGGCCGCCACCATGCCCCTCTAAAAACAGGGCCAGTTTCCACGCCAAATTGAAACTATCGGCAATACCAGTATTCATACCTTGAGCCCCGAGAGGACTCTGAATATGCGCCGCATCACCCGCCAGGAGTACACGATTACGACGATAGTGGCTGGCAAGGCGGCGGTGAATCGAAAACCGGGTTAACCATCGTGGGTCGCCCATCTGCGGGCTTTCACCAATAGCCTCCTCAAGCCGAGCTTTGAAGGGCGCCATGGACAGAGACTCTTCCGGGGCATTATCTCTGGCAAGATTCATAATCAAGCGCCAACCCTGCGGCAATGGCAGTGCAATCAAGCTGCCAGAGGACAGTAAGAAACCATGGGAACTATTGGCGGGCAATGACCAGTCAATATCCACGTCGGCAAGTAAAAAATGATCTTCCTGAGTTGCCCCGTCAAAACGCAGGCCTAACTGTTCACGGACACAGGAGTGCGCGCCATCGCAACCTATCATCAACGTACAGGATAACGATTGATCTCCACCGGCCAGACGAATACGTGCTTTTACCGACTCGCCCCCCTGCTCAAAATCAATCAGCTCCGCGCCCCGAATCAAAATACCGCCCAAGGACATAAAGCGCTCTTCAAGAATTGCCTCAACCCGATTTTGCGGGCATGACAACACCCAGGGGAAAGGGGCATCCAGAGAGGTTAGATCGAGAGAAAACAAGGGGCCGCGATCGTTGTAAACACGCACTTCCGTTTGCACCACCGCATCCCGCGCCAAGGCATCAAGGACCTCCAGTGCATGGAATATCTCCAATGTTCTGGCATGAATACCAAGAGCTCGCGACCATAATGACGGCTGCTCAGCGCGATCAATCACCAAGCAGTCAACGCCAAGCTGACGTAAGCGGATCGCCAGACTCAGCCCGGTGGGGCCAGCACCAACAATTAACACCGCACAGTGTCGCGGAAATGAATTCACAGAACGGAGCTCCAACGGCCTGATAACCTCTTCAAAACGTCCGCATCAGAGTACCATAGCTTCTATCATGCCTCGGCCTGCGCAACGCAAAATCATTCATATCGACTGCGACTGTTTTTATGCCGCAGTGGAAATCCGTGATGACCCCTCATTGCGCGGACGTCCCGTGGCGGTCGGCGGCGACCCGGGTCGGCGAGGAGTCATTGCCACCTGTAACTATGAAGCGCGTCGATTTGGCGTACGCTCTGCCATACCATCATCACAGGCTTTACGTCTGTGTCCCGAGCTGGTCATTCTGAAGCCGGATTTCGACCGTTACCGCCATGTTTCTGGCCAAATTCAGGAAATTTTCCGACAATACACCAACATTATTGAACCTCTCTCTCTCGACGAAGCATTTCTGGATGTCAGTACCTCAGAGCTGTTTGAGAACAGCGCCACACGGATTGCCATAGCGATACGACAGCAGGTTGCCGAACAGGTGGGTATTACCGTGTCTGCTGGTGTGGCGCCGAATAAGTTTCTCGCCAAAATCGCCAGCGACTGGAACAAACCTGACGGTCTTTGCGTAATACGACCAGAGCAGGTGGAGGCCTTTGTGCGCCAGTTGCCGGTAGAGAAAATTTTCGGGGTTGGGCGCGTCACTGCACAGAAGTTACATAACCTTGGCGTGACAACCTGCGAACAACTACACGAACTATCCCGCCTTGATCTGGCCTCCCACTTTGGCAGCTTCGGAGAGCGGCTATGGCAGCTATCACGGGGCATTGATGACAGGCCCGTTCACAGCAGTCGACGACGTAAGTCCGTCAGCGTTGAACGCACTTTTAGCGAGAACCGCTTATCGGCACCACAGTGGCAAGCAGCACTACCGGAGCTGATGGAGTCGCTACAGCAACGCATGCAACGGCTGGACTCACACTACCTGATTCATGGGCTATTAATTAAGGTGCGCTATAGCGACTTTACATCTGCCACTCGGGAAACGGCAGCAACGTTACTCGATGAGGGTGTTTTCCGGAAACTGCTCACCGAGCAGTGGGAGAAAAGGGGTGATCCGGTCAGGCTCATTGGTATCGGGGTGCGGCTAAAAGATACCGCCGCCCCCCGACAAGGGGACCTTTTCGGCGAAGAGAAACTGCATGCGCTGGCGTTACAGCGCACCCATCAAACGTGATACCACCGCCGGACGACCGCGAGTGGCCATCCAGCTTGCCGTCCATTCATCAAATTCCGATGGCAGCAGATGCTCCATAATCTCAAAGCCCTTGCGGCGAATTGGCTCCATTTGACCCTGAAGATAATCCTGCAAGACCGATACACACTGGATGCAGTGACTAATGCTGTCGAGGTCCTTATGCCGACGAGCCTTTTGCACAGCGCGGTCGAGATCGTTGAGATACTTGATCAACATAACAAGCCCCTAACTTCGTTAACACTGATGAACCTTCACCCGTCAGTGCGCGGGTGGCCGAGCAATGACCATATCAACAAGGTGTTGCGGGCGTAAGCACGGAACGAAACGAAATTGTGACAAATTAATATCGGCAAAACGGACAGAGAAACAAGCCCATAGCTCAGGCGAAGAAAGTCAGAAAAATCGTTTAAAAACAACAGATTAATGCAAAAAGGGGGGAAAGGTCAGAAATCACCATAATGAATCCTCACCCCTCCCCTTGTTTAGCGCATAGTTACAACTTGGAGACCAGCCTCTAGGTGAAGCCCCCTCCCGGATGATCAGCGCGGCTGCATACGGATAGCACCATCAATACGGATGGTTTCTCCATTCAGGAAGCGATTTTCAATCATGTGGCAGACCAGCTCCGCATACTCGGCAGGATGCCCAAGACGCTTGGGAAACTGGGTCATATCAATCAATGGCTGTTTGACCTTATCCGGAGCCGCATTCATCAGCGGGGTATTAAAAATACCCGGTGCGATGGTGTTACAGCGAATACCCAAGCCTGCCAGATCTCTGGCGATGGGCAGGGTCATACCAACAACACCACCCTTGGTTGCGGCATAGGCAACCTGCCCTACCTGGCCGTCAAACGCCGCCACAGAAGCGGTATTAATAATCACACCCCGCTCCGCATCATCGCCACCCTCGTTCTGGGCCATGGCTGCGGCGGCTAGACGTAGCACATTAAATGTGCCAATCAGGTTGATTTTAACCACGGTTTCAAACACCCCCAAAGCATGGGGAGTGTTGTCTCGCCCCACGGTTTTCATCGCGGAGCCCACTCCAGCACAGTTCACACAGACATGAATCGCACCAAATGTCTTCAGTGCTGCAGCGATGGCAGCCTGTACCGACTCTTCCTGGGTAACATCCGTCTCAACATAGGCCGCAGCCTCACCCAGATCAGCCACAGTTTCTGCGGCTCGCTGCACATCACGGTCCAGAATCATGACCCGGCCACCCCGGGCAACAATGGCTTCCGCAGTCGC
>PGZG01000071.1 GCA_002840115.1 Gammaproteobacteria bacterium HGW-Gammaproteobacteria-14
TCATGCTAGCCGCGCTGACCAACCCACTGTGGGCGGAGACTACGGACAGCCTGGCTAACCGCCTTGCCCAGACTGAAGCTCGACTGGCATCTCTGGAGCAGCAGAACAGCGTAGAGCAGCGCATCCAGATCAACGGGTTTCTGCGCTTTGCCATGGAGCAAAGCAATGACATCAAGGATGCTGCCGGTAACGACCTGCTCTACCGAGGCACCGTTGACGACGACAGCTGGAACAACCGTCGACTGACCCGCGCCGGGCTGCAGGTCAATGCCCGCATTTCCGACGACGCTGAGGCTGTGGTACAGCTGCTGAGCCGCGCCAGCGAGGATTTTAACGTCGAAGCTCAGTGGGCCTATCTGGCCTATGACGTAGCGCCATCAGTCAAACTTCGAGCGGGGCGTCTGGTGTTGCCGTTCTACCTTCACTCCCAGTACCTGAATGTGGGCTATGCCTATCCATGGATCGAACTGCCCACTGAAATTTATGGCGCCATTCCGGTGGACACCATGGAAGGTCTGGATGCCACCTGGACAGTCAACACCGGCCCGGTCAGCCACAGCATTAATGTGTTTTGGGGCAGCATGCAGGTGGATATCGGTAATGGTCTGTTATTCGATATTAATAACCAGCACGGACTGAATATTCGTTCCTCCATGGGTAATATTTCAACTTGGGCAGGCTTTACCTCAAGCCAAGTGAATCTGGATCTGTCTTCAATATTTGCCGCAATCCCTGACCCAACCAGCTATAACCTTGATAAAGCCTATGCACACTATGCCAGTGTCGGAATTCAGTACGATAACGGCTCACTGCTGATGATGGCAGAAACTACAGAACTGAAAATCAACGCACCGGATAACTGGTTCCCTACACAGCCCGCAAGCTATGTAATGGCCGGTTATCGTTTTGGCAAGGTAATGCCGCACCTGACTTGGGCAATGGTGGATGCCCGTGGCGTTGGCAAGGTAGACGATTCCTTACCGTTTGGCATTGCACAGAGTCTCTTTGATGACTACGCCGATCGCCAGAAAAGCTGGACACTGGGCGCCCGCTATGACGTAACCAGCGGCATTGCCTTGAAAGCTGAAGCAACCCGTTTCTACGACTTTGACAATGATCGGGTAAACACCAGTGGCACCTTTAATGGCGGCGGCGCACCGGATAAAGCCAATCCGATGGTATTCCGCCTCGCCGTCGACGCCGTATTTTAAGGAGAGCGACCATGATCGGGAAAATTATTGCTTCACTGTTCTTGCTCGCTCTGCCACTCATGGCAACTGCGGATCTGGTGATTGTGACCGGTAGCAACTCCTCCATCACATCACTGAGCGAAAACGAAATCCGCCAGTTGTTTTCCGGCCAGCTGCGCTCCGTGTCCGGTCAACGCGTACAGCCACTGGACTTGCCCGGCAGTGATCGAAACCGGGAGCAGTTCTACCGCAAGCTGATGGGGCGCAGCCCCGACCAAATGCGCGCCTACTGGACACGATTGATCTTTACCGGCCAAGGACAACCACCACGGGAAGTGTCCAGCGCTTTGGAGCTCACCACTCTGGTGGCTTCATCACCGGAGTACATTGGCTATCTACCCGCCAGCGAGGTCAACGAGCGGGTTCGAGTGATTTATCGCCTGAACTGAGTATGCTCGGGTTCGCTGTGCCGAATACACTGATACCACTATCACCATCATCAAAAAAGCAGCCGATATTCAGTCGTCTGCTTTGGTGGTGGTAGTGCACACTCACAGGTAAGCCGCATTGACCTGTTTGCCCTCCACTTTGACAGATTTTTACAAACCTGCATCGCTTAAAGGCACAAACCCTCTTGCTTGAAAAACTAAGCCTGATAGCCTAGCCAACATAAAAAAATAAGCATTTATCATTATTTCTTGCTGTCGCCAGCACATAACACCTATAACAACGAGGATGCCCCATGCCCAGAAAAACCCTGCTTGCGGTTTTAGCCGCCACAGCAATAACTCCCGCCTTTGCCGACGACTTGGCAAACCAGCTGGCTCTGGCCGAAACCCGTCTAGCCGCCCTTGAACAACAAAGTAGTATGGCTGACCGGGTACATATCAACGGTTTTATGACCTTTGGTATGGAGCGCACCAATACTATTCGCGGAACCGTTGTTGACCCCATGGGAACACCACTGGCAGACCAACCCATTAGTTATCAGAACAGTGACACTGACTGGAATCTGCGCAGCCTGAGCCGCGCTGGCATTCGGATTACCACAGACATTAATGAACGCGCCTCTGCCGTTGTACAGCTACTGTCTCAGGGCGATAACGATTACAACACCGAAGTGCAGTGGGCCTATGTTGCCTATGAACTCACACCGGGTTTGACCTGGCGCGCAGGTCGCCTGGTACTGCCCACCTATATGCACTCCCAGTACACCCAGGCAGGCTATGCTTACCCTTGGATCGAATTGCCCGCGCAAGTGTATGGCACCCTACCCATTGATACGATGGAGGGGATGGATCTCACCTGGAGCTTCAACAGCGGTAATATTAACCATACCGCCAACGTCACCTGGGGTGCGGTGGATCTGGAAACAGCCACTGGCAGTTATCAGGTCAAGAACCAGGCCGGCATTAACCTAACCTCTCGCTGGCAAAATTGGTCCAGCCGGGTCAGCTACTCGATTGGGCAAACCACGCTGGCATTACCAGACCTGACACCAGGCCCTAATCTGGCACCGTTCGGGCTTGATGATGAGTTCGGCTACTTCGCCAGCATTGGCGGGCAATATGACAATGGGCAGTGGTTGGTAATGGCGGAACTGGTTCGTCTTGGCGTCAATGCGCCAGCTGGCTGGTTTCCCACCCAAACCGCAGGCTACATCACCGGCGGCTATCGTATCGGTCGCTTAATGCCACATCTCACCTGGTCCGCAGTAGACAGTGACGATTCATCAGACTGCTCCGCCGATCCAGTTGCCTGCGGTTCACTGGCCAGCAGCAATGCGGTTCGTTCAAAAAGCTGGACCCTGGGCGCCCGCTACGATCTGAGCACGGGTATTGCCCTGAAAGCAGAAGCCAGCCGCTTCTATGACTTCAGCAACGAAGAAACGACCAATGCAGCATTGTTCTCTGGCCTTCCCTCTAGCAGCAACCCGACCGTATTCCGGTTAGCGGTTGAGGCGGCATTCTAAGGAGTCATGACATGCTGAAACACTATCTACTTACACTGCTGTTGATACTACCGACACTTGCCAGTGCCGAGCTGGTAATCGTCACTGGCAGTCAATCGTCCATTGCCAGCCTCACCGATAACGAAGCACGGCAATTATTCTCCGGGCAACTCCGTAACATTGGCGGGCAACGGATACAGCCGCTGGATTTACCAGCCAACGATGCCAACCGGGCACATTTTTACCGGAGCCTTACCGGGCGCTCACCGGAGCAGATGCGCGCCTACTGGACACGCTTGATCTTTACTGGTCAGGGTCAGCCGCCACGGGAGGTGTCTGGCCACCTGGAGCTGACGAGCCTTGTCAGCTCATCCCCGGAGTACATTGGCTACTTCCCCGCCAGCGAAGTGAACGACCGGGTTCGGGTTATTTACCGTATAAAGTAGTTGCTCTGGAGCCCCCTGTCTTCGGGGGGCTCCATTCTCCTACCACTATCTGGTCCTGCCACTCTGTCCAGTCCTGTCAGTATCGGACACGACCATGCCATACCTTGAACCGCCGATTTTCGGCAAGCACATCAACACGGCCAAATGCTTGGCGCAACCAAGCCTCATAGGGCAAGCCCTGATTCGCGACCAAAAACAACTGACCGCCGGAGCGCAGGTACGACGGCGCTTGCTGGATCAGTTGTTGGCTGATTGCGGTAGTACGCTGCATACCGTCATGGAAAGGCGGATTGGTGACAATCACATCAAAACGTCCTGAAACCGGAGCATACAGGTCTCCACCCAGCACCGTTGCCGACAGGTTATTGCGTTGCAGCGTCGTTGTGGTTGCCGCCACCGCTGCTGCACTGACATCCACAGCCATCACCTCTAACCCGCGGCGCGCCAGCGTGGCACTAATAACGCCAGCGCCGCACCCCATATCCAGACCTCGACCAGAAAGTGGCTGCACGGCTAACGCGGACAACAGTAATTCCGTTCCCTCATCCAGACGCCCATGGCTGAAGACGCCAGGATAACTCGTCATCTCAAGACCGTCGTGACCCCAAAGCTGTTGATGGTCCGCCAGCGAAAACGACTTCGGTGGCAACATCGCTCGGTATAACTTGCAGTGACGGGCGCTATCCAGCAACTGAACGGGCCCTCCGGTCATCGCCTCCAGAACAGAAGCGCCGCCCTTAACCCCACCGCTGGCCGCTCCCACCAGCCACACTTCCAGCAACTGACCACGGTCTTCGGTAATCTGTCCCGCCAAAGCCGCTAACAAAAAGCGTAGCCGCTCCCGAGACTTGGGCAGAATAACGATCGCCAGATTGACACCCGCAGGCAATGCCGGTGATAAGCTCGACTGCACTCCCGCCAACGAACAGTCATCACTGTGAATCACCAGAGAGGCCGCCTGAATTCCAGACAACGCCGCATCATCCGCATCAACGATGAGCACCCCTCGATCACGTAGCAACGCCTCATGGCGCAGTAATAGGCGGGTTGTGTTTTCCATGGGTAATCACTCGTCATCAATCATGCCGACCGTAGCCGCCGACAGGGGTATCAATATAAGGGGCGCCAGTATACTGAAATCAAAGAGCCCACAGCAGCGCACCCTGCGACGCAAGGGTGATGCAGGATGTTACGAAACTCCCCTTACTATCGGCGAATTACGCAGGCTATGATGAGGAAGTCTGTTCATTCATTGATGCGCAACCGATCGGCAACCGATCTCGTCAACATCACAACCGCCCTTACCGGAGAGATTCATGGGTCGCTTCCGCTTCCATCGCACTGTCCAGGCCTGCCTGCTGCTCCTGCTGGCGCCGCTGACGGCTGTTGCTAGCGAGCCTGCGGATAGTGACACATTGGCACTGCACTTTTCCGCCGCTCTGGAAGCCGCTCGGCAAAACCAGTGGCAGCAGTTAGATGCCCTTGAGGCCGAGCTGCCCGATGCCTTTGTGCTTCAGGACTATCTCGATTTTCACCGTCTCAGGGCAAACCTCAATAACATTCCGGTGGACGAAGTGCTCGCCTACCTGCGACGCTTTGACCAGTCTCCCCTGTCTGACAGCATGCGCCGGGTTGCACTACAGCATTATGGGGAACAGCAAAACTGGAGTGCTCTGCGCGCCGTCAGCGCCGGAGTTCCCGGCAGCCTGGCACTACGCTGCTACTATTTTCAGGCTATGTTGGAGCACGAACCGGAGCGTGCATTACGCGAGGCCAGCACGCTCTGGTTAAGCGGTCAGTCACGCCCCCCCACCTGCGACCCCCTGTTCGATGCCATGGCAGACGCCGGGCTGAAAAACGACGCTCTGATATGGCAGCGTATGCTGCTCGCCTATGAGGCAAACAATCCGGGGCTGATGCGCTACTTACGCAGTGAGCTGAACAATACTGACTGGCGCAACCGGGCCGATACATTGGCGACCCTTTATCAAACACCGACCCGTGTGCGCTATCTGGAGGCGGGTCCGAATCACGCGGATATCGCCACCGCAGCACTGCTCCGTCTCGCTGAACAACAGCCACAGGAAGCCCGTGTTGTACTGCCGATGCTGGCCCGACGTTTTGATCTGGATGACAGTCACAGAACTCGCATCAGTGATCGTATCGCCTGGTTCTCCGTCATTCGCGACATCACTGAAAACCGGCAGTGGCTCGACAGCTATATGGCGGACCACCGTGACCCGAGACTGCTGGAGCAGCGTATTCGCCGCGCCATTGCTGAACAGGACTGGTCCGCCGTGCAGCGCTGGATCGCACAGCTCGACAAGGACTCTCTGAGCAACCCACGCTGGCAATACTGGCTGGCCCGTGCCCATGAACAGCAGCAAGCACCCGAGGTAGCTGAGCAGCATTTACGTCAGGCGGCCACCGGTCGCAGTTTCTGGGGTTTTCTTGCCGCCGACAAACTCGGCCTGCCGCCGGCCTTGAATGTTCAGGCTCCGCCCTCCGTACTCGCTCCATTGAATGAGCGCAGCGACCGCACACTGGAACGGGTGGCATTATTACTTGCCATTGGCGAGGCCGGTCACGCCCGTGAGGAATGGCTGCATTTGTTGCGTCACCTTGATGACGAACAACAACAAAACACATTAGCGACCACGGCCATTGAGCGCGGCTGGCACCACCTCGCCATCGAAACCGCTCTGCATAGCGGTCAACATGATTTCCTTGACTGGCGATTCCCGGCGGCACGTCTTGAAGATTTTCAGCACGCAGAGAAACAGCATGGCGTCGATAGTTGGCTATTGATGGCCATCGCTCGACGGGAAAGCGCCTTTAACCCTCGCGCCCAGTCCCATGCCGGCGCCCAGGGGTTAATGCAACTGATGCCAGGCACAGCCCGAGATATGGCTCGTCAGGCAGGACTTAAACTGAATGATAACGATGCCGTTTTCGACGCAGGCACCAATATTGAGCTGGGTAGTCGCTACATGGCGAACATGCTGCAGCGCTACGCAGGGAATAGAGTGTTGGCACTAGCTGCCTACAACGCCGGCCCGCACCGAGTGGATCGCTGGCTCGACGACAACCCGACGCCCTTTGATGTGTTTATCGAATCTATTCCTTTCTACGAAACCCGCGAATATGTGCAAGCGGTTCTCGCCTATCGAGTTATTTTCTCCCGCCACCAAAGCGAACAACCATTGGTCGCATTGCTGGAATCTCGGGAAATGTCCGGGGTCTACACACCGATGCAGCTAGCCGCGAATCAGACGCAGACGGTCAAAGACTAGGGCTCCTCTGAATAACCCCGTCTCTGTGGGGCCCTAGGGAAAACCATGTCTCTGACTGTCTGATTAATAGCCCGCTGAGCTACAACCCGGCAAGCATTGACTGGGTTGGGGCAAACCAGTAACTGCCTGTTTGCGGGGAAGAAAAGCTTATCAGGCGATCCCGAACAGCATCATCTGTCATGCCATACATACGCCGTAGCAAATAGTCAAAACGCTGCCATTCGCAACTAAAAGCGAGAAAATACAAACCATGCTGGCTGCTGTTACCAAACGGCACCGAACGACGCCAGATTTTTTGCGGCACACCATCATGATCCGTATCGGTACGCCCCACATGGGCATCCGCGGGCATCCGCTCACTATCAAACTCCACAGCATCAACCTTGGTGCGGCCAATCACATTTTCCTGCTCGCTCACATCAAGCTCGTTAAAAGCAGCCAAGTCATGACGCCATAACTGACCAAAAACAAAACTGCCACCGGCGCCGGGCTGACCTTCCGGGATTACCGCTGCCGCCAGCGCCTTGTCACCTTCCGGGTTCCCAATACCATCAACAAAGCCAGTTAAATCGCGCATATCGTGATACACGAATCCATCCTGCTCCAATTGAACACTGAAGTGTTCATCGACAATACTACGCATCGCCATGGCAACATCGAACAGATCGCTACGATGTTCCGCCTGCAGCCATACCAGCAAGTCCGCCTGAGTCGCCGGCACCACACCTTCCAGAGAAAAATCAGGAAATTCAACCTCATAACCCAGCAATTGGCACAGCGCCGGACTGAAAGCCAAAACCGGTTTCACATTACCAGACTCAACCGCCGCCAATGCCGCCATCGCGGAGCTCATGGCCCCGGCGCTGGCTCCAGGGCGCTGGATAAATTCGATAAACAGGTGCTGCCGGGAGTTCCGGTCAAAAATAGCCGGCTGGCACTGGTTACTATGGGATTTCGTCACACGAGGTCTCCACTGAAAAATCAGTGCAGACCTTAACATACTGCCCGGTGACGATGCTGTTACCGGTCAACCGGGGCCTGATGGAGAGGCTTAGCCTCCGTTATCGCGCCCTGAGACATCATTTTTCGGGACATATAGCTACGCCAACCACCAAAAGCGGTAATGTCTTCTGCGCCATCTATGCCCTGCCCCTCACAGATAAAACCGGTCACCCAGCGGCCATCTGTCAGCTCTACCTTGCCTATGCCCAGCGGAGCCGGAATCGCCGCTACAAAACTACCAAAATACTGCTCAGGAATAGACCAGACCTCCACTTCAATAGCAGCGCCTGCTTCATCGCGCACCATGCCGGGACGAAATGGCGGGCCACCAGGTAAGGCATACAATCGATAACAAGGCGCGCTATGGGTGGCCAGAGACAGCCAGCCACCGCGACTTGTCAGCTGATGATTCAGCGGCATACCACTGAGGTGAGCGCCACATACCGCCACCTCAATCCTTCCCGGCACCGGCAGCAGGGGAGTATCCGCCAAACGATAACCACAGGCGCCAATGGGTTGATCAATTCGCTGCAACCAGCGTTGTGCAATAGCCAGCAGGGATTCATCGGCAAAAGCAGGCGCCGTCAGAGTAATCCCGAATGGCAAGCCGGTTTCTGTAAAGCCCGCAGGTACGGCCACGGCACTCAGATCCAGCAGATTCATAAAATTGGTGTAATAGCCCAACTCACTGTTGTGCTGAATCGGCTGTTGCTCAATATCGCTGATCCGGAAGTGGCGGCCGGCGCTGGGTGTTAATAACAGGTCTACATTATCAAACACCGCTGCGGCCTGTTTTTGCAGGGCAGCCAAACGATACTGCGCACGAAAAGCATCCGCCGCAGAGGGCTGCGCGCCGCTGGCAATAATTTCCCGCGTCACCGGTAGCAATGACTCCGCTGATTGCTGCAATAATGGCTCTGCTGTGAGCCAGCGCTCTGTGACCCAAGGTCCCTCATACAACAGCAACGCAGCTTCTATAAAGGGGCTGAAATCGACCTCAACAATCGTTGCGCCCAGTGATCGCCATTGATCAATCACGCGAGAAAAAGAGGCCTCATAGGATTGTGATCCGTAAAAACGGCGCTGTCCCGGTGCGGGTACCGCAATACGTAAATCAGCGACATTCAGACCCAATGGCGCTTGCGGCATCCGGGAGAAATCATCGGCACGATCAAAACCGTCAATCAGTGCTGATATGCGGGCCGCGTCCAGGGGGTCTAGCGCGAACAGCGATGGGCAGTCCAGTGTG
>PGZG01000294.1 GCA_002840115.1 Gammaproteobacteria bacterium HGW-Gammaproteobacteria-14
CAAGGGCCTGCTCACCGGATTCGTCCGCATCCCCCCAGTACATCTCTACCCGATCACTGACGAGCACCTGCTCGGCCATTTTTTCCAAATAACCCCAAGCCTGAGACAACGATTCACGAACCGGTGCAAACCCGCCTTCCGGATGCCCCCGATCTACCATAGTGCGAATTTGCCGATCCAGACTCAGCAAATCATCATGCAGCCCACCCCAGGCCAAATCAAAACGCCCGGCATCCCCCGATGCCAAATAACCACTGCCAAGACTGGCATGCAGTGACAGGCTACGTAGCAACCCGGCGTTGTGCCGCGCACTCCGAACCTTGTCGAATAACATGATCAGGTATTCATTGGCCGTTACAGGCTCGCCAATCACCATATCCGACAAATACAGCCCCGCTGCCAGTGTTTGCCATGTACGGTCCGCCAGCATGGCCGATGCATCAAACATCACCATAAAGCCCGCATTGACGGGCTGATCGTCCAGCACCTGACGGGCAGATAACAAGGAAGATATCTGGTCATCCACACTGATGCCGCCCCGATGGCGCAAGTCATCAATAAAAACAGGCAACTGGCGATCCATGGCCTGTAGCGCTAGCTGATGGCGCTCGGCAATTACATCACCGGAACTATGGAATCGAGCCGTAGCCAGGTCCCGCACCTGCTCTAATGGCTGGATAACCTCCAGCCCGGACTCAAATAACTGCAACGTCTGAGCAATTCGTTGATGACGCTGCATCTTCCCAACCATCGCATCGATCAAGAGCCAGGCCAGTAACACGAACGGCAAGGTCACCGTCACCATGATAAGTAACGGTAGTGCCCGACCATGCTTGGGAGATTCTGCATCCATACCGAAGTGTATCCGGGTAATGATGATTAAGGGCTATCATCCCCCGCCTAAGATATCACCGCAATGTCGAAAACCTCCCCGCAATGCCAGCACCGCATATACAGCCATCCCAAAGGTGCTGCTACGGAGGTTGCTACTCAGGCTCTCTGCCTCTTGGGTGCGCTGTTACTGATGAGCACTGCTACAATAGCGTAGCGATTCCTCGCCCCGGAGCTTGTTATGACGATTCGTTTGCTATTTACCGGCATGCTGGCGTTAGCACTCAACGCCTGTACCGCCGTGGAAGAAGCCCGCTACCCCTATGGTCGTATTCCAATGGCTCTGTCA
>PGZG01000295.1 GCA_002840115.1 Gammaproteobacteria bacterium HGW-Gammaproteobacteria-14
GTGCTGGATTTTGATGGTGATGTGCGTGCCAGTGCGGTGGATAACTTGCGCCGTGAGATTTCTGCAGTGCTGCAAATTGCCGAAGGGAAAGACGAAGTGTTGGTGCGTCTGGAAAGCCCCGGCGGTATGGTCCATAGCTATGGCTTGGCCGCTTCACAGCTGCGCCGTATCACTTCCCAGGGAGTGACACTAACGGTCTGCGTGGATCAGGTGGCAGCCAGTGGTGGTTACATGATGGCCTGCATTGCAGACAAAATTGTTGCTGCGCCATTTGCAGTATTAGGGTCCATTGGCGTCGTTGCGCAAATCCCCAATTTTCATCGTTTGCTGAAGAAAAATGATATTGATATTGAATTACTGACTGCTGGTGAGTACAAGCGTACCTTGACCATGTTTGGTCAAAATACCGATGGTGATCGGGCGAAGTTTCAGGAAGAGCTGGAAGACACTCACTCCTTGTTCAAGGATTTTGTCCGTGATAACCGCCGTGGCCTGGATATTAGTCGTGTGGCCACAGGTGAGCATTGGTATGGCCTGCGTGCACTGGATCTCGGTTTGGTCGATGAGCTGATGACCAGTGATGAATACCTGTTGCGTCGCAGCAAAGAGGCGGACCTGTTTGAGGTAAGTTGGCAGGTGAAGCGGACTTTGGCGGAGCGCTTGGGTTTGGGTGCTGAGGCGGCCATGGAGCGAGTTGTGGAGCGCTGGTTTCATCGTGGTAGTAGTCGGTTTTTGCAGTAACGCATTTTTACGATAGTCATTTCGTTGGGGGGTTAGATGAGCTTGCACTTTCGCGCACTGCGCACGGAGAAGACCGCTGAAGGGGCGGTGACCGCACTGGTGGAGCGTGGTGTCGACAGCTTGCCTTCGGGTGATGTGCTCATTCGGGTGATGTGGTCATCACTGAATTACAAGGATGCGTTGTCTGCCACCGGAAGCCCGGGAGTTACCCGCGAATATCCTCATACGCCTGGCATTGATGCGGTAGGCGAAGTGGTTAGTGCCTCCGACGGCCCCTGGAAAGCCGGAGATCAGGTGATCGTCACCGGATATGATCTGGGGATGAATACGGACGGTGGCTATGGTGAATATATCCGCGTGCCTGCGGACTGGGTGGTGCGCCTGCCGCAGGGAATGGACCCTCGTTATGCCATGTTGCTTGGCACCGCC
>PGZG01000296.1 GCA_002840115.1 Gammaproteobacteria bacterium HGW-Gammaproteobacteria-14
GAGGTAGCCCCCTAAATCATCCCGCCACTCACGGTGTGTTTCGGAAATCATGGACACCAGCCGAGTGGCGACAAAGTCCACCAGCTCGTGGCGTCGGGGGGCCAGCACTTCGGACTCAATACGGTGAACCAGTGGCGTACCGGAGCGTACTTCCCGCTGCACACCATTGAGCACATTCAACACCACGCGATCAGACACTTCCTCCACCAGAATGCGGTAATACTTAAGTACCGTCAGGCCGAGCCAGGTGTCACGAAGATCAATAATGCCCGCCCGCTGCAGCCGGTAGAGCACGCTGATAACCCGCAAAATCCGCAGCCAGCGGAAGCCGCCCACCGGAATACAGCCGAGCAGGTCATACCAGTGAACAAAGGGGTAGAAGAACCAGCGGTGATAGGTGCTGCGAGCAATGGCCACTATCCAGCGGATGCTGAATTCGGTGAGATAAATGCTGACAAACAGCATATCCCAGAAAATAAAGTCCGCATGAATAGTGTCGGCATAGAAGGCGGTGAATGCTGGCGCCAGCTGGCCCAGCCCCTGCTGAATGGGGGCGGCGCTAAAAGCCCAGTCAAACAGAATCAGCGCCAGATTGATGATCACCAGAGCGATCATCAGTAAATCCACCAGATAGCCGAGGCCGTCGAGGTTAAAGCGCAGTTTTTCCCGGTGCCATTGGACTGCCATGGTCAGGCCAGCTCAACCCAGACCGGACAATGATCCGAGGGGCGCTCCATGGAGCGAATCTCATAATCAATGCCAGCGTCGGTTACACGGCCCTGCAGGGCGGAGCTGGTCAGTACGCCATCAATGCGCAAGCCGCGTCGGGGCTCCCGCTCGAAGCCCTTGGAGCGGTAGTCAAACCAGCTGAACAGGTCGTTCCGGTCGCCATGGATTTGTCGGTAGCTGTCCCTGAGCCCCCAGCCTAACAGGCGTTGAAACCACTCCCGCTCTTCGGGCAGGAAGCTGGTTTTGCCGTCCCTGAGCCAGCGCTTGCGATTATCTTCGCCAATGCCGATGTCGCAGTCTTCCGCGGAAATATTAAAGTCGCCCATCACCACTACAGGCTGGTCCGGTGTCAGCTGCTGTTCAAGGTAGGCCTGAAGGTCCGCGTAGAACTTCTCTTTGGCGGGGAATTTGGTCGGGTGATCACGGCTTTCACCTTGGG
>PGZG01000072.1 GCA_002840115.1 Gammaproteobacteria bacterium HGW-Gammaproteobacteria-14
AGCCTCGATCCAGTACTGGCCGCCGAACGCTTTAACGAACTGAAATCGCGTCTTGAGAAGTTCGAGAAAGCACTGAAACGTAATGGCCGTGACCACGCCAGCACTGGCAAGGCCATGGAAGCCATGGCAGAGCACTTCACCCTGTTCAAACTGGTGCCGCGTATCTATGACGACCTATTACGTCGCGTACGCAGCAATCTGGATCAGGTACGCAAGCTGGAAAAAGAAATCATGCTGCTGGCGGTAAAACGCGGCCGTATGCCACGTGCCGACTTCATTGCTTCTTTCCCTGGCAACGAGTCCAACCTTGATTGGCTTGCCAATGCGGTAGCCAGCAAAAAATCCAAGGCATGGGCTGACTCCCTGAAAGCAGTAAGCGAAGACATTGGTCGCGCCCAGCGCCGCGTTCTGCAGCTCGAAGAAAAATTCGGCATGACCATTGGCGAGATCAAAGAAATCAACCGTCGCATTTCCATCGGCGAAGCCAAAGCCCGACGCGCCAAGAAAGAAATGGTGGAAGCCAACCTGCGTCTGGTAATTTCCATTGCCAAAAAATACACCAACCGTGGCCTGCAATTCCTCGACCTGATTCAGGAAGGCAACATCGGTCTGATGAAAGCCGTCGATAAATTCGAATACCGTCGCGGCTACAAATTCTCGACCTACGCCACCTGGTGGATTCGTCAGGCCATTACCCGTTCGATTGCTGATCAGGCGCGCACCATTCGTATCCCGGTACATATGATTGAAACGATCAACAAGATCAACCGGGTGCAGCGTCAAATGTTGCAGGAAATGGGCCGCGAACCGACCCCGGAAGAGTTGGGCGTACGCCTGGAAATGCCGGAAGACAAGGTGCGCAAGGTACTAAAAATCGCCAAAGAACCAATCTCCATGGAAACACCTATTGGTGACGATGAAGATTCCAGCCTCGGTGATTTTATTGAGGACGGCACCATCGAATCGCCAATTGACCGTGCCACCATGATTGGCTTGGAAGAGTCCACCCGCGAAGTACTGGCCAACCTGACCGGCCGCGAAGCAAAAGTACTGCGCATGCGTTTCGGCATCGACATGAATACCGATCACACGCTGGAAGAAGTCGGCAAGCAGTTCGACGTCACCCGCGAGCGGATCCGTCAGATCGAAGCCAAGGCCCTGCGCAAGCTGCGTCATCCGTCCCGTTCGGAGCACCTGCGCAGCTTCCTCGACGGCGACAACTGATCCCATCTGGTGTAAAAAGCACAACCGGCCCGCAAGGGCCGGTATCCCTTCCGGGCCTATAGCTCAATTGGTTAGAGCAGCGGACTCATAATCCGTTGGTTGCAGGTTCAAGTCCTGCTGGGCCCACCACTCTCCCTCCGCAGCAGCGCAAATGAGATTCACTTGCAATAGCCGACACAGACACCGAAAATACTGTTCTTTCATCCTCCGGCACACCCCTCCGACTTGAGGTCACTATGTCTTTGATGATTCCCGACTGGCTTGCCAACGGTGGCCCTGTGATGTGGCTACTGATGATGATGTCGCTGGTCGCAACAGCCATCACGCTGGCCAAGATTATCCAGTTTGCTCTACTACGGCCGCTGCGCACGGATCCGGCGGATGAAGTCCTGCAGTTGCTCGCCGCCGGAGAGAGCGATGGTGCGCGTTTACTGGCGGGAGCGGGTCAGGACCCTCTGCGTAAGGTGCTGGCCGCCACCTTCAAGGTCACTGAGAAGCAAGCGAACTCATGGCAAGACAATGCAGTGCGCCATGCCCGCGCCGAGCTGGAATCGTTGCGGGGCGGCATGCGGACGCTGGAGTTTATCGCCGCCAGCGCGCCTCTGCTGGGGCTGCTGGGTACTGTGTTTGGTATGATTGATGCGTTTCGCGCACTGGAGCAAGCGGGTAGTCAGGTGGACCCGGCGCTGTTGTCCGGGGGGATCTGGACCGCGCTACTCACCACCGCAGCAGGCTTGAGTGTGGCCATTCCCGCACTGGCTGCGTTTCACTATTTTGATCGTACATTGGAACGGTTACGGTTCCTGCTGGAAGACCGCCTGGCACAGCTGGAACAGATTCGGCAGCCGAGCTAACGCCATGCATATTGATATGCCCGCTCGCAAAGCCAGCATGATCAGTCTGACGCCATTGATTGATGTGGTGTTTATTCTGCTGGTGTTTTTTATGCTGGCGACGCGCTTTATTGATCTTGCCCACCAGCCACTAACGGTTGCTGTGGGCAGTACCGCCAGCGACCCGGCAACCACGGTCCTGCGCATTACCGTACTGGGCAACAATCGCATCGATATTGACGGCAAACGCTACCGTCTGGATCGTGCCGAACAGCACCTCAAAACCCTGACGGCTGTACCGGTCTATGTGATCAGTGACAACGACGCCTCGTTACAGTCGGTGCTCAACGTCACCGATATGCTGCAACGTAGTGGCTTGCATGATGTTCATCTGGACTTGCTGCCATGAGGTCATTCTCGCTAACACCCACGACTTCCCGGCGGCCGGATATTGAACCGGTGCTGCCACTGATCAATGTGGTTTTTTTGCTGCTGATTTTTTTTATGGTGGCCGGCAAGCTGGCGCCTTCGTTACCGTCGGATATCACTCCGCCAGACAGTCAGGTTACGGAAAGCATCAGTGACGAACCCATGGAGCTGGTGGTTCGCCCGGACGGTAGTGTGCTGTGGCGCGAGCAGCCCATGCAATTGGCAGATATGCCCGATCGACTGGACGGTATCCGCAAGGATCGCCCGGTGCAGCTACTCACCGACGGCACCATCACCATTGCTAACTTGCGACCAGTGCTGGACGCCCTGCGAGCAACCGGCGTCACTGATGTATTACTGGTCACCCGGAGAGCGCCGTGAGTAGTTACCACAAGCTCATCGCGTCAGTTCTGGCGATCACGCTTCATCTGCCGTTGCTCTGGTCGTTCAGCCATGGCCTGCAACGTGGCACCAACGACTCCTTCGAGACCACCGGTCAGGCAATCGTGCTTAAAATGGCATCGGCGCCTGTTACCCCTCCACCCGTCAGCCCGCCGGTCACTCCTCCCGCACCCCCCGTAGAGGTAACACCACCGCCCATACCCAAACCTGCCATTGAACCGCCAGCGGTAGAAACAAACGTAGCGGACAGTCAGGAAGCCCCTCAGGACGCGTCACAGACACCGCCGGCGGATATCGTTGAAGCGAACCCGATTATCGGCAAGGAAGGTGACTCTGAAGGCGAACAGGATGATGCGTT
Source organism: Gammaproteobacteria bacterium HGW-Gammaproteobacteria-14 (assembly GCA_002840115.1). Classification (GTDB taxonomy): domain Bacteria; phylum Pseudomonadota; class Gammaproteobacteria; order Pseudomonadales; family Alcanivoracaceae; genus PGZG01. The sequence continues at coordinate 3,247 of PGZG01000072.1, forward strand.
GAGCCGCTACAAGGCATTGGTACGGACTCACGTAGAGCGCCTCCGAGAGTATCCACCCCAAGCTCGCCTACGACGTCAGGAGGGCACCGTAGAAGTGGCTTTCAGCATTGGCAGCAACGGTGCCATTGAAAATTTCCGCGTTATTTCCAGCTCCGGCAGCCCGCTGCTGGACCGCTCCGTTGAACGACTGTTCTCCCGGTTGCGATTACCTGCCCCGGATGAAGCCATCGTTCCACAACTGGCTAACCTGCAATTGCCGGTGGTATTTGAACTTCAGGGCATCTGAAAAATCCAACGCGATGAAGGGGGCGTGAAATAGACCGTTCAGCCGTTAAACTGACCGAAAAGCTTAACATCTATCATTCAGTGACCATTTTGCTATTATCCAAGCATGGAAAGAAAAATGATATTTTTCAGACTGTCAGGGATAGTCACAGGCATCTTGCTTGGCATGGCCGCTTTTGCGGACCCGCTTGAGCTACTTGTCAATCGGGTTTATAGCAATGGCGGCACCACTCTGTACTGCCAGTCAGAGTTCGACCCCGGAGACCGCCGCATCCGGGCGGACTCCATTTACAGCAGCAACCTGCTACTTCGTCACTTTGGTTGCATTACTGCGCGTCAGTGCGCCAGCAAGCCGGGCTTTAACGAAGTCGCCGACGATCTCCACAACCTCTATCCGATTCAACGCTCCGTAGAAATTGATCGCCGAGGCAGCCAATTTGGCGATTTACCACCGGACAGTCGCGAGTCCGACTGTGGTTACCAAATGTCTTTTCAAACCTTCGAGCCACCCGACCACGCCAAAGGCAACGTCGCCAGGGCAATGCTGTATATGCATCGTCAACACAGCTTGCCATTGGTTGGCACCATGGAAATGTACCAGCGCTGGCATCGGCTTGATCCACCGGATGATAACGAGATAGCGCGCAACCGAGCTATCGGGCGGATTCAGGGCAACACTAATCCCTACATCGACAATCCGGACCTGGTGGATCGCTTGAGCAACCTGCCAGGCCGTTAATGTTTATTTCGCAACCACAGCCACATCAAAACAACCGCATAAAAAAACCGGCGTCTTAAACGCCGGTTTTTTTATGCCCCTGTTTTTATATGCCAGACACAGAGCTCAGAACGCATCCACCGCCAGCGACATCATGGTCTGACTTCCGGCACCCACCTGGTCCGCCAGCGCTCGCACCTTCGGCAGCAACCGCTCGAAGTAGAAGCGGCCAGTAATCAGCTTGGCCGCCTGTAACGGTTGATCGGCATTCTCAGCCGCCACGGCCATCATCCGCGCCCACAACCAGGCATACACCACATAACCAAACACATCGAGATACTCGCAGGCACTGGCACTGATTGCATCCGGGTCAGTCGACGCCTGCTGCAACAGTTTATCGGTCAAACTCTCCAGTAGATCCAGCGCGTCAGACAACTGGTCAAGCTGCGAACCAATGGCTGCAACCTTACGATTGGCAGCGAGCCATTCGCGGGCATCCACAAGAAACGCCTGTACGGATTTGCCGCCATTACGGGCCACTTTCCGGCCCGCCAGATCGAGCGCCTGAATGCCGTTGGTACCTTCGTAAATCTGGGCAATGCGGGCATCACGAACAAACTGCTCCATGCCCCACTCGCGGATATAACCATGGCCACCAAATACCTGCTGACCAATCACACAGGTTTCCAGACCGCGATCCGTAAAGAACGCCTTTGCCACTGGAGTCAACAGCGCCACCCGATCTTCTGCCTTGGCTTTCGCTGCGGCATCTTCACTGAATTTGGCGGTATCGAGCTGCAAGCCAAGATAGGCCGCCAACGCCCGACCGCCTTCATTGAGAGCGCGCATGGTCATCAACATACGGCGCACATCACCGTGATGAATAATAGGGTCGGCATTGCCCGCCGCATTTTTCACACCTCCGGCGGAGCGGCCTTGCAAGCGATCCTTGGCATAGGCAACCGCGCTTTGATAGCTTGCCTCACCGAGACCCGTACCCTGCAGGCCAATGGACAGTCGCTCATAGTTCATCATCGTGAACATGGCAGCGAGACCCTGATTTTCTTCACCCACCAGCCAACCTTTGGCATCGTCAAAATTCAACACGCAGGTGGCGGAGCCCTTGATGCCCATCTTGTGTTCAATGGAGCCACACTTCACGCCGTTACGCTCTCCCGCATTGCCACCCGCATCCGGCAAAAACTTGGGCACGAGGAACAGGGAGATCCCCTTGGAGCCTTCCGGTGCGCCCGGCAGTTTCGCCAGCACCAGATGAATAATGTTACTGGTCAGATCATGTTCACCGCCGGTGATAAAAATCTTGGTACCGGAAACCTGAAAACTGCCATCGTCATTCGGCACTGCTTTGGTACGCATAATGCCGAGATCCGTACCACAGTGAGGCTCGGTCAAACACATGGTGCCGGCCCACTCACCGCTATACATTTTTGGCAGGTACAAATCTTTTAGCGCGTCACTGGCGTGAGCATCCAGACACAGGGTGGCGCCGTTGGAAAGCAACGGATACAAAGCAAAGGAAGTATTGGTCGCGTGGATCATTTCCTCAAACAACACCGATAAACTTTTCGGCATGCCCTGACCGCCATACACCGGATTACCGGCAAGCGCCGTCCAGCCATTTTCTGCAAAGGTGTTATAGGCCTCCTTGAAACCTGTCGGTGTTGTGACCACACCGTCGTCCCACTGACAACCTTCCTCATCACCGGAACGGTTCAGCGGCAGCAATAAACCTTCTACCATTTTGCCAGCCTCTTCGAGGATGGCATCGGCAAGGTCACGGGTCACTTCAGCGGTGGCCGGCATGGAAGCCCACAGGCTTTCAGCCTCAAACACGTCATTGAGAACAAAGCGCATATCATCGAGCGGAGCTTTATAGGTCGCCATGAATATTCTCCTGCAATTAACGGCTTCGAGGTTCGGAACCGGCAAGTCACTGTTGTTAAGACGACAATGCCCGCAAAGCGGGCATTGTCGGGTGCTACCTATTTAATGACACATTCAGAGCGACAGTTGCTCTTCAGTGATTTCCATCAAGCACTCAAGGCCGCCCTCAATAGCACCCTTGTGACCCGCGGTGCGGGGCAGCAGACGCTTGAAGTAGAAGCGCGCCGTAGCGAGCTTGCCCTGATAAAAATCCTGCTCTGTGGTGCCCGCGGCCAGCTCCTGCTGAGCAACCTGAGCCATACGCGCCCAGAAGTAAGCCAGCGTGACGTAACCGGAGTACATCAGATAGTCCACGGATGCAGCACCGACGTTTTCAATGTTCTGCATCGCCTTGGCACCCACAGCCATGGTCAGATCACCCCACTCCTTATTCAGGCGGGCCAGCGGCTCGACGAACTCTTTCATCTCCGCGCTCTCACCCTGCTCCTGGCAGAACGTGTGAATAATCTTGGTCCAGGCACGCAGGGAAGCACCTTGGGTTTGCAGGATTTTACGACCCAACAAATCCAGCGCCTGAATGCCGGTGGTGCCTTCGTAGATCGTTGAGATCTTGGCATCACGCAGGTTCTGCTCCATGCCCCACTCACGAATAAAGCCGCTACCACCACAAACCTGAATGCCGTGAATCGCAGACTCAACACCGGCTTCGGTAAGGAACGCCTTGCCGATCGGGGTTAACAACGCCATCAGGCTGTCTGCTTCTTTGCGAGTCGCTTCATCTTTGCCGCGGTAAACAATGTCACCGAGCTGCGCCATGTAATACACCAGCGCACGGCCGCCTTCGGCGAACGCTTTACAGGTGAGAATCATGCGACGCACGTCCGGGTGAACAATCACCGGGTCCGCCGGACCGTTCGGGTTTTTCGGGCCGGACAGGGAACGCATGGCCAGACGCTCACGGGCAAATTCCACGGAGCCCTGGAACGCCAGCTGCGCATGGGCAACACCCTGGATGGCGGTGCCAAGACGGGCAAAGTTCATAAAGGTGAACATGCAGTTCAACCCTTTATTCTCCGGCCCGATCAACCAACCCTGAGCACCGTCAAAGTTCATCACACAGGTGGCGGAACCGTTAATGCCCATTTTGTGCTCGATGGAACCACAAGCAACCGCATTGCGAGCACCAACGGAACCGTCTTCGTTCACCAGAAACTTCGGCACGATAAACAGGGAAATACCTTTGGTGCCTTCCGGTGCGCCCGGCAGACGCGCCAGAACGATATGGACAATGTTTTCTGCCATATCGTGCTCACCTGCAGAAATCCAGATCTTGGTGCCGGAAATCTTGTAGGTGCCATCCGCCTGTACTTCCGCCTTGGTGCGCAACAGGCCAAGGTCGGAACCACAATGGGGCTCTGTCAAACACATGGTGCCGGTCCACTCGCCGGTTACCAGTTTCGGCAAGTAAGTCGCTTTCTGCTCGGCAGTGCCATGCTCTTCAATGGTTGCCACCGCGCCATGGGACAGGCCGGGATACATGCTCCAGGCCCAGTTAGCGGTACCCGTCATTTCGGAAATCGGAATGCCCGCCGATGGCGGCAAGCCCTGACCACCAAATTCCGGATCACTGCCCATGGACGGCCAGCCACCCTCTACATATTTGGCGTAGGCTTCCTTGAAACCTTTCGGCGTAGTAACAACACCATCATTAAAGTGACAGCCTTCCTCATCACCGGAGCGGTAGATCGGTGCCAACTCATTCTCAGAGAACTTGGCGCCCTCTTCGAGTAACGCATTCATCAACTCGCTATTGATGTCTTCAATGCCGAGCGCCGCATAGTGGTCGTCCAGCTTAAGCACTTCGTTCAGCGTGAAGCGGATATCACGAAGGGGAGCTTTATAATGTGGCATGAATCACCTCAGAAAACGTTTACCGGGATCGGGCAGAGCCCAGTGGCCCTGATTACAGGGTGCCAAGTCTAGCGCCAGCCGCACGACAGTCCCAGCGACTTGCGTGACCACGGAGTCAAACGGTCGTTTGAATCCATGGATGTGCCATAATCAGGCCCCCATTGTGAAAAGGCAGTAAAGGAGCCTCGCATGATCGATAAGGAACTGCTGGAAATTCTGGTATGCCCGGTCAGCAAAACGCCCCTGATCTGGCGCGAGGCCCAGCAGGAGCTACTCTGCAAGGCCAGCGGTCTGGCCTACCCGGTGCGCGACGGCATTCCCGTATTGCTGGAAGAAGAGTCCCGGCCACTGTCCGATGACGAATTGCGTCAACTATGACGCCAGCGTCTTTTAACCTGCCGGGGATGAATCAGCCACGATGAGGCGAACCTGGGCCATTGCCACTTTGCTGCTTGCCCCCGCCCTGGTGCTGGCGGACCTATCCGCCACAGAGCAGGACGCTAACCAGCGTTATCAGGACTGCCTACTGGAAGCGATGGAGAAAGCGCCGCCGGATGCCGCGGTATCTATGGTCAAGGGTTGGTGTAACCCCGAAGAACAAAGCCAGCGGGCCCGCAATGAGTATGCCCTGCGAGGACGTTTAGCGCTGGAGCAGGTCAACCAGCTCAACCCCTTTGTGCTAACCCCCCACCGGCGCAACTATCTGTTGCCGTTTAGCTACTGGAGTAATCCCGTCAGCAATAACCCGCTGGTGGCGGATGATGATCTGCAACATCAGGAAGCCAAATTCCAGGTGTCACTCAAAGCGCCGCTGTTAACGGATTTCTGGAACGGCAATACCTTGTATTTTTCT
>PGZG01000297.1 GCA_002840115.1 Gammaproteobacteria bacterium HGW-Gammaproteobacteria-14
AAATCCTCATGAAGATCAGCAAAGCTCTGCTCCGCCAAACGCTGCCGTAACCGCTCGGACACATGCCAGGCTTCATCAAGCCCGGTTTGGCTCAACACCAATACAAACTCCTCGCCACCAAGACGGCCGGTGTAATCTGCTTCTCGCAAAGAGTCGTGAACCAGTGTCGCGAAACGGCGCAATACCAGATCCCCGACGCCATGGCCGTAGGTATCATTAATCGGCTTGAAGTGATCCAGATCCAGATAACAAAGGCAGAAACGATAGTCACCGGAATCCGCCAGCGCCTGCTGTTGCTGGAGAATTTCCATAATATGGCGGCGGTTGAACAGGCCAGTCAGCTCATCTCGAATGGCCATCTCTCGCACCTGCTCCAACGCGGTGCCCAACTCGTCATTTTTCCCGGACAAGCTACGACGAAGCGCATTGATGCCGGACCCCGTAATACAAAACGCAATTGCCGTCATAACGAAAATCAACCACTGCAGAATCTCAACTGTGGGACTCAGAGTGACGCCGCGATCCATAAAAGCCCAGGTTAATACCAATGCATATCCCGCTGAAGCATAGCTCGCCAGCAAGAACAGCCAACCAAAAGACAATCGAAAAGATGCCAGCAGCATGGTGGCAAAAAAGATCATCAATATACTGATGCGGAAAGCATCAACAAAATAACAACTCACCAGAAAGCCGGAGGTCAGCCACAATCCCACCCATAGTGACAGGCTGGGATCCTTCAACCGTTCCGTCACACCACGGTGGATCAACGTCAGAAAAACAATATTCCCAGACCAGATTACCGCTAGCAGAATGAGCAGAATTGACAAGGGCGCCACAAAATAGCCACCCCAAAAATAGAAGGCGCACATTGCCGAGTGCACAAGACTAGTCGCCAACGCCATATTGATATGACGTCGAACCAAACGCCGCTCATTCAGCGCAAGCTGCCGTGCTCTCTCAATATCCGCAATCATTGTGACTCCTCCTGAGCCAGACATACCTGGTTACGGCCACCATGTTTGGCACGGTACAGGGCGACATCCGCCCGCGCCAGTAGCTCGTCCACAGATTCTCCCGGCTGGAAGACTGCAGCCCCCAATGATGCCGTCATTTTCAACCCCGGCGCCGACGGAAAGTGCAATCCGGCAACACCCTGACGCAGC
>PGZG01000298.1 GCA_002840115.1 Gammaproteobacteria bacterium HGW-Gammaproteobacteria-14
TTTGATTTTATTTTCGATGATCAAGCACTGGCTACCGAGATCAAGGCGCTAATTGGTCGTTTGCAGATTCCGTTTCTCAAGGCCGCTATTGCTGACAAGAGTTTTTTCAGTAACGAGCAGCACCCTGCTCGTACTTTTCTTAATACGCTGGCAAAAGCGGGCAGCCAGTGGTCCGGTGGTCAGGGTGTTTCAGATCCGCTCTACCGCTTGATTCGCGAAACCATTTTCAAAGTGCTCAACGATTTTGACCTGGATGCTGCGCTGTTCACAAAGTTGAGCAATGAGGTTGATGATTTTATTAGCCGTCAGGAAGGGCAGCGACAACGAATTGATGAGCGACTACAGGAAGTAGAGCAAGGCAAGGTGCTGGCCGAGCAAACACGCCGTATTGTGATGGTTGCCCTGCAGGAGCGTATTGGTGAGCGTGAGCTGCCTGCGATAGCGGTGGAGCTGATTAAAACCGGTTGGCAACAGGTGCTTTACCTGACCTGCTTGCGCGAAGGTAGCGGTAGTGATCATTGGCAACGCCAGCTCAAGGTGTTGGATGTGCTGGTTTGGAGTGTACTGCCGAAAAAAGATGATGTGGCTAAAGGCAAGCTGGCGGAGCTTGGCCCTAAGCTACTGGTAAGTCTGCGTAAGGGGCTCGAGTCTATTGGCTTTGATGGCAGTGATGGCCAGCGCCTGCTGGATGGACTGGCGAAACTGCATGGTGAGTTGCTGGAACCGGAAATGGCAGCTGAGGCGCCTCGGCAGATGGCGCGTATCGTCGAACCAGAACCGGAGATTGCTGCGGACTCTGAAACCGACTCAGACAATAGCGTTGAAGAGTTACCCATTGACCATCCGACACTGAAAAAAGTCAACACCATGAAGTCTGGTCAATGGATCGAGATTGGTCAGGGAGAAGGTAGTAAACGGTTGCGTCTGGCTGCCAATGTTCGTCACGGCACCAAACTGGTTTTCATCAATGCTCGGGGTATTCGGGAGGCTGAATATTCCGGCATGGCTCTGGCGCAGGCGGTGGAGGCTGGAGAGATTCGCGTGGTGGATGGCAGCCCGTTATTTGATCGGGCGCTGGAATCCGTGATTGGCGACTTGCGCCGCATCCGCGAACAGGGTGCAACGGCCTGAAGGCATTGGACCCT
>PGZG01000073.1 GCA_002840115.1 Gammaproteobacteria bacterium HGW-Gammaproteobacteria-14
ACCATAGTTAGCACTGTGGCAAAGGCGAGGCCCGCCATAATAGTAATGGCCATGCTGGCGAAAAACGCATCCCAGAGCAGCGGGATCATGCCGAGAATAGTGGTGAACGCGGCCAGAAACACCGGCCGCAAACGGCTTACACTGGCATCCACCACCGCTTGATCCTGTGGCTTTCCCTCGGCAACCTGAGTGTCAATTTCATCCACCAACACAATCGCATTTTTCATCAGCATGCCGGACAAGCTGAGGAAACCGAGCAACGCCATAAAGGTAAATGCCTGCCCCGTCAGCAACAGCCCCGCCGTTACTCCGCAAATCGACATGGGCACAATCAACCAGATCACCAGCGGCTGTCGAATACTGCCAAACAGCAAAATAGAAATCACCAGCATTACCAGAAAACCCACCGGCACTTCTTTGGCCAATGACTGCTGCGCCTCTATCGCACCCTCATACTCACCGCCCCAGCTCAGCCGATAGCCCGGCGGCAAGGGAATCGCCTGTATCGGCCCACGTAATTTTCGTAACGCCTGGTCAGCAGTAAGATTACCCTGTGGGTCCGCCTGCACTTTTAATGCACGAATACGATCTCGGCGATGTATCAAGGCTTCCTCGGCTTCAATATCAAACCCGGATATCACCTGACTGATCGGCACATAGGCCTGCTCTGCGCGACTCCACATCAAGCGATCCGCAAGACGGCTGATATTAGTACGTTCTGCCGGTGGTGGCCGGGCAATAATCGGAATATGGGAGTCCTGTTCCCGATACAAACCGGCGCGCACCCCGGTGGTGGCAAACAACGACGAGGTGCTCAGCTCGCTACGACCAACACCGGCAATACGGGCACGCTCTTCATCATATTGCGGCACAATCACCATTTCCTGTTGGCGCCAATCCGTGCGCACATCCACCACCACGCCACTGTCAATAAATAGCTGGCGGGCCTGCTCACCCAATGTCCGCAACACACTGGCATCCGGACCACTGAAGCGAGCTTCAATCTTCGCACCACCACCAGGGCCGAACATCAATCGCTGGGGGTAAATCTGTGCCTGCGGAAAGCGTGTTGCCAATTCTTTGCGTAACGTCTCCACCAATGGTGCAATCTGATCCAGATCATGAACCCGGACAATCAGCTGACCATAGGACGGGTTCGGCAACTCCGGCTCATAGGTGAGCATAAAACGGCTGGCACCCTGACCAATAAAACTGGTCACCGCCGCCACTTCTTCGAATTCACGCAAGTAGTTTTCCATGGCTTCGATCTGCCGGGCGGTTTCGGTAATATCCGTGCCCTGACGCAACATGGTGTTGATATAGAAAATCGGTGTATTGGATGGCGGAAAAAATGCATGACGCAGAAAACCAAACCCCACCACCGCCATGGTAGTGATCAGCACCAACACCCCCACCGTGCGCCAGCGACGCTGCAACACCGACACCAACAACGCCCGATAGCGAATATAGGCTGGTCGATTATAGGGGTCATCACCGGCTTCATACTGATGGCCGTCAAACAAATAATGGCCCAGCAGTGGCGTGGCAGTAATCGCCAACACCCAACTCAGCATTAACGAAATCGCAATAACCGCAAACAGGGAAAACAGGAATTCGCCGGTAATATCAGAGGATAAACCAATACCCGAGAATGCCATGATGCCAATCACTGTGGCCCCCAGCAGGGGTATCTGGGTACGACGACTCGCGTCACTGGCGGCATCACGAGCGCGCATACCGCGCTGAATATTGATCAGCATACCCTCGGCAATCACGATGGCGTTATCCACCAGCATACCCATGGCAATAATCAAGGCGCCCAGGGAAATACGTTCCATCTCAATGGAAAACAAACGCATAAAAAATACGGTACCCAATACCGTCAGCAGCAAAGTAGCGCCCACCACCACGCCAACTCGCCATCCCATGGTGATGCAAAGCACCCCAATAACAATACCCACCGACAGCATCAAGCTGATCAGAAAACTATTAATAGCCTGATCCACCACCACATGCTGCTCATAGACCGGATGAATCTCGACACCCAGAGGAATAGCAGATTGCAACTGCTGCAAATGCGCACTAACGGCAGCACCCACTTCAACAATATTGGCATCCGACAAACCCGCCACCGCCAGAGTAAACGCTGACTTGCCGTTATGCAGAATCAGGTGATCCGGAGTATCCGTGGTGGCTCGATAAACCTGAGCAACATCCACCAGACTGATTTGCTCCGTGGAGCCCGGACGACCGATACGCAGCGCCTCAATGCTACCAACGGAATCCAGCCCCGGCTTGCTTGCCAACCGCACCCGGCGACCATCGACAATAATAGAGCCACCCGGTTGCACCGCATTCTCGGTCTGCAAGCTGTTAAGTACCGTCTCCAGTGGCAAACCAAGGCTCACCAGACGCTCTTCGGAAATCTCTACATAAATGGCTTCGTCCGGCTCCCCGGCAGTCATCACCTTGGCAACGTTTGGCACCGTGAGCAACTCACGACGCAGGAACCGCGAGAGCTCACGAATTTCCGCATCACTAAAGCCCGGCGTAGTAATCGCATAAAAAATACCGAATACATCGCCGTAGTCATCCTGCACCATGGAAGCCACCGCCGCCGACGGCAGCGACGCCTGGGCATCATTCACCTTGCGACGCAACTCATCCCATACCTGCGGAATGGTTTTGGCATCGTAGGTATTTTTGATTTCCACTTTGATAATGGATTCACCGGGACGCGATCGCGACGTTAGCCGCTTTAACTGCGGCAACTGCTGAATCGCCGACTCCAACGGCTCGGTAATTTCCTCTTCCACCTCCGCCGCCGTGGCGCCGGGATAGGGGGTAACCACCAACGCCATCTTGATAGTAAAAGCAGGATCTTCCAGACGACCAATACCATTAAGCCCCCATAGCCCACCCAACAAGCAGGCCAACATAATGAGCCAGGTATTAATCGGTCGATCAATGGAGGCGCGCGCGATATCCATGGCAAGCCTCCTCAGAAACCGTCAAACGGTTTAACACGCATACCGTCACTTAATAAATGGGTGCCCGCGCTGACAATCTGTTCATCACCGGTTAATCCCAATACCAACGCCATATTGTCTTCATTCAAACCGAGCATCTGCACCGGCCGTGGCGTTACTGTGCCGCTGTCGGCCAGATATACCCAGACACGAAAAGCAGCGTTTTCGTCACTGTCCAATGCCGAGGGCGGAATTTCATGAGACTCCGCCAGCATGGGTAGCGCCGCCGTAACACGGACGCTCACCGTCATGCCCGGCAACACATTCATGGCGTCCGGGCGCGGCATGCCAAAGGTTACCCGGTAGGTTTGCGCCACCGCATCCGGTTCGGTTTCATGCTCCCGGTACAACAGATCCTGTGGCTGATCCTGATGCCCATGAAAGATCGCCTGCGCCGTCATTGCAGTGGGATCGTTCACCGCCGCCATTAAATTTTCTGGCACATTAATATGCACCCGAAATTCGTCCACATTCTGCACCCGAACAATTTCCGCATTGGCTTGCACATTGGTAAACGGATCCACCAAGCGACGAGTCACCAACGCATCAAATGGCGCATTAATGCGGGTATAGGCCAGATTGCGCCGCGCCGTGTCCAACGCCACCGCACGCAAATGATGCGTGGTTTCTATCTGATCCAGGTTAGCCCGTGGAATATTACCCCGTTCATACAATGACCGAGTGCGCTCCAGATCTCGCGATGCTTGCTCCAACTGCAGCTCCGCTTCACGCAATGCCAGCCGGTAATCCGCCGGGTCCAACGCCGCAATCAACGATCCCTTGGGCACCAACGTGCCCTGCTGCACCGGCAACTCGGTAATACGACCACCCACCTGAAACGACAAATCCACCGTACTGACCGCATCAACCCGGCCAATAAAATGACGCGCCCCGGCCGCCGCACCAACGGATACGGCATGCAATTTCACCGGACGAAAAGATTCCTGCTCTACACCACCGTTACCATTGCCACAACGCAGCAACGATATAAACAACACTGCCAGCAACACCCACAAACCCACACGCCAACGCCCGGACAATGCACGGTAACGCTGCAGTAACGATGACATATTCAGCGCACGATCACTCATTGCAGTAATTCCTCAGCAAGGTCCAATAACCGTTGATGTACACGATCCCGCTGCTCCGCCGGATGCGGGGCAATACCCAATACTTCCTGCAATAACAAACCATCCGCCGCCGCCCATAACAGCCAGTACAACGGGTCATCACCGGCTTCATGGATAATCTGTTGGCGCACTCCGGCAATATGCTCACGTAATGGATCCAGCAATGCCGGTTGCTCCGCCGCCGCTGCCAACACCGCCGTCACCACATGGGGGTTCAACACCTCGTCACTACTACGGGTAGCCAGCAATGAACGCAGGGTGCGGTGCCGCTCACCCACCAGCGCCTGTTCGTTAGCCTCACGCACCGCGCTGGTATGGCTGATCAAGCGTTCCAGCATTCCCTGAATCAGCGCTTCCTTGCCGGGAAAGTGATACAGCAAACCGCCTTTGCTCAGGCCGCTTTCACGGGCCACCTCTTCCAGCGTGATACGGCTGACGCCGCGCTCTGCAGCAATACGCTGGGCGGCATCGAGAATGGCATCTCGGGCGGACGGTCGACTCATGGCAAAACACCGGATCAGATCAAAGATGCATAACTATACCAACCAGACGGTACAGTTACGACAGGCAGGACGGGCCATTTCAGACTGTATACAATTCGTTTATTCCATTACCGCCCCGCCAGAGAGACACCATGACCGAAAACAGCCCCCGCCTACCCCTTGCCGGTATCCGCGTTATCGAACTGGGCCAACTGCTGGCAGGTCCCTTTACCGGTACCTTGCTGGGCTACTTCGGCGCCGAAGTCATCAAGGTGGAACCCCCCGGCGGCGATCCGATTCGCGGCTGGCGCAAGCTCGACGATGACGGCACCTCATTCTGGTGGCGCAGCCTTGGCCGCAACAAAAAATGCGTCACCATCGATCTGAAACAGGATGACGGCATTGAGCTGGTACGCCAGTTGATCGGCAGCGCCGACGTGGTTATCGAGAACTTCAAACCCGGCACCATGGAAAACTGGCAACTGGGCCCGGAGGATTTCCGCACCAGCCATCCGCAGCTGATCTACACCCGTATCTCCGGTTACGGCCAAACCGGTCCCTACGCCCCGAAACCCGGCTATGCCTCCGTCTGTGAAGGCATCGGCGGCTTTCGCTATGTCAACGGCTTCCCCGGCGGTCGGCCCGTGCGCCCCAATCTTTCCATGGGCGATACCGTGGCCGGCATTCATGCCGCCCTCGGCATTCTGCTGGCATTGTTTGAACGGGAGCGCGGTGGCACCGGGCAGGTGGTGGATATCGCCCTGTACGAGTCAGTGTTCAACCTGCTGGAAGCGGTAATCCCGGAATACGATGGCGCCGGAGTGATTCGCGAGCCCTCCGGCTCCACGGTCACCGGCATTGTGCCCACCAACACCTACCTGTGCCGGGATAACAAGTACGTGATCATCGGCGGCAATGGCGACTCGATTTTTCAGCGCCTGATGACCGCCGCCGGGCGCGCCGATATGGCCGCTGACCCACGGCTGGCCAGCAACGCCGGGCGAGTAGTGCATGAAGCCGAAATTGATCAGGCACTATCCGACTGGTGTGCCGGCCTCGATAGTAGCGAGGTGCTGGCTATTCTCGAGGGCGCCGGGGTGCCTGCGGGGCCCATCTACAGCGCGGCGGATATGCTCGCCGACCCGCACTTTCAGGCCCGCCAGCTCTTCGAGCAGGTCGAGATCAACGGCAAGCCCCTGAAAATTCCCGCCATCCTGCCCAAACTGGGAGGCACACCGGGTCGCACTGCCTGGCCTGGGCCAGAAGTGGGCGCTCACAATGATGAGGTGCTTCGAGAGGGTCTGGGACTGAGCCCGGAACAATATGCGGATTTGAAACAGCGCGGGATTATTCGCGGATAACGATCAGATAATCCGCCAACAATCCCGCAATAGAGCGGATTACCAATCAATCCGGCGGGTCAGAATATCCTTAAACATGACGAAATCCCCGGCCAGGCTATAGAACGGATGCTTGAACGTGGCCGGGCGATTTTTCTCGAACACATAATGTCCCACCCAGGCAAAACCATAGCCCACCACCGGCAGCGCCCACAGCCACACCAGACCCGCACCGGCAATCACCGCCGCAATAATCGCCAACACCGCCAGGGTGCCAAAAAAGTGCAAACGCCGGCAGGTGGGATTGCCATGCTCCTGCAGGTAATAGGGATAAAACTCGGCAAAACTCTGAAAATCACTTTGTTTAATGGTGCTCACGGTCATCTCCGTTAAAAAATCCGCCGTTACTCGCGGCCTGACTTCCATCATACCCAGTGCATTAGCGTCGCGGCCATCACTGCACCGGGCATATCGGGCCGATATCCCCACTTGGCTGTGTTTGCCACAGGAATGTCTCCGCTGGTCATTGACCAGAACCCTTGCGCGGGGAGAATGACAACCACTTCACTGGTTTCGGATTTATCCATGGTTTCGTTCTCTCTGCCACGCCGTTTTTACACCGCCACCGATGTGCCCATGCCGGCACGGCTTAGCGAAATCAGTGATCGCGGCAATGAAGCACCACCCGCCGCCGCCGGGCTGAACGATGAAAACGTCACCGCCATCTGGCGCGGCATGAAAGGCCTGTATGCCAGCGGTATGACACCGGGTATCGCCCTGTCCCTGCGCCGTAATGGCGAACATTTTTTTGACCGTACTCTGGGCTATGCCGACCTCGACAGCCGCAGCCCCATGACCGTGGACACACCGGTATGCCTGTTTTCCGCCTCCAAGGCGGTGACAGCCATGCTGCTACACCATCTGGTGGAACAAGGCGAAGTGGATCTCAGCCAACCGGTATGCCACTACCTGCCGGAATACGGCTGCGCCGGTAAAGAACGTACCACCCTGATGCACCTGCTGACCCATCGCGGCGGCGTACCGCGCATTCGCGAACCGGTGTCACCGGATGATCTGTTCAACCCGCAACGCATCACCGAACTGATGCAACAGGCCGTGCCGGTAAAACCCGGTCGCACCCAGGCTTACCATGCAGTCACCGCTGGCTTTGTACTGGGCGCTGTAATTGAACGCGTTACCGGCAAACCCCTCAACGATTTACTCGATCAGGTGATCCGCAAACCCATGGGCATGCGGCATTTCCGTTTTGGAAAAACCGATGGCACCCCCGCCACCAACTACACCACCGGCATGCAACTGGCGCCGGTGGATGCCTTTTTGAAATACGCCGTCGGTGCCGAATTACAGGAGGTGGTGGATGTCTCCAACGATCCGCGCTTTCTCGACATCACCCTGCCCGCAGGTAACCTCTACGCCACCGCCGAAGAAGCCAGCCGCTTTTTTCAAATGCTGCTCAACGGCGGCAGCTGGAATGGCAAACAGATTTTCCGCCCGGACACCGTGCGCCGCGCCACCACCTCCATCGGCCGTGGCAGCCGCATTGATCGCACCCTGATGATCCCGCTGGAATATTCACCGGGGTTTATGCTCGGCGCCAAAACCCTGAGCCTCTACGGCCCCGGCACACCCCGCGCTTTTGGTCACCTCGGCTTTATCAGCATTTACTGCTGGGCAGACCCGGAACGGGATCTCTCCGGCGCCCTGCTCACCACCGGCAAGGGCATTATCGGCCCCCACCTTCCCGCACTGATGGGCCTGCAAATGCAGATTAACCGGCAGTGCAAACGCTAAGCCACGCTCAATTAAGCCGAGCGCCGTAAAAATGCCCGCCGTGGTTTGGAGCCCGGCGGACAACTGTGGGACTATCAGGCTTCAGATTCCCAGATAACAATAAATGCCACCTACAACGATGATCCGCCCATGACCCCCGATCATGTGTACTACGGAGCCCTGCTGCTACTTGGCCTGCTGATGCTGCTGGAATGGCTGCGCCGCCCGGCCCGCTATCAGCCCGGCGATGCCGCCACCAATCTGCTCATGTATGCCGGCTACCTGCTGATCGGCCTGGTCTGGCTGGATATCCTGTTCCGTATTTATTACAGCGTCTGGCAATACCGGCTGTTCGACTTTGGCCCCTGGTGGCTCGACCCGTACAGCAGTCGCTTCTGGATACTGTGGGGCACGCTGTTCGTGCTGGAGGATTTCTGCTTTTACTGGTTCCACCGTGGCAGCCACAAGCTGGCTTTTTTCTGGGCTGCCCACGTCACCCATCACTCATCGAAATTTTTTAATCTGAGCACTGCCCTGCGACAAAGCTGGTTTCCGTTTATTACTTTCTTTTTCTGGTTACCGCTGCCACTGCTCGGCTTCGACCCGCTGATGGTCATCACCATGCAACTGATCAATCTTGCCTATCAGGCCTTCCTGCATTCGGAAACCGATCCCTGGCCACGACCATTCGGCTGGATCTTCAACACCCCCACCCACCATCGTGTTCACCACGCCAGCAACGCGGACATTGTTGACCGCAACTTTGGCGGCACCCTGATTATCTGGGACCGGCTGTTTGGCACCTTCGCCAGCACCGATCAACCGATTCAATATGGCGTGCGACCAGACCCGAACAGCAACAACCCCTTATGGCTGCAATTGCACGGCTGGGCCGCATTGCTACGCAGCATCACCCAGCGTGGGAGCAACGCAAAATGACAAAAAAAATGCGGGCACCAGTTACCCTGACAACCTGCCTGATGCTGATCGCCACACCCGCCTTGGCAGGATGGGCAGAAAT
>PGZG01000074.1 GCA_002840115.1 Gammaproteobacteria bacterium HGW-Gammaproteobacteria-14
TCCGGCTTCACCGAGGATTTGACGATGGCATCAATTTCTTCGTCACTCGGCCAGATATCCTTCAAGGTAATCGGCTTGCCATTCTGGTCATGGCCCAACACGTCCTTTTCAATATCGAAACGAATGCTGCCGGCAATAGCATAGGCAACCACCAGCGGCGGCGACGCAAGAAAGGCCTGCTTGGCGTAGGGGTGAATACGTCCGTCAAAATTACGGTTGCCGGACAGCACCGCAGTGGCGTAAAGATCACGCTCAATCACTTCTTTCTGGATGGTTGGATCCAGAGCGCCACTCATGCCATTACAGGTGGTGCAGGCAAATGCCACCACATCAAAGCCGAGTTGCTGCAGCTCTGATAGCAAACCCGCTTCTTCAAGATACAGCTTCACGGTTTTGTAGCCGGGTGCCAGCGACGACTTGACCCACGGCTTACGCATCAGGCCCAGTTTATTAGCATTACGCGCAATCAAACCGGCGGCAATCATATTGCGCGGGTTGCTGGTGTTCGTGCAGCTGGTAATGGCGGCAATAATCACCGCGCCATCAGGCATCAACCCTGCTTCATTGTCGACATGCTTGGCAATGCCGCGAGCAACCAGCTCGGACACCGGCAGCAGCGCATGGGGGTTGGACGGACCCGCCAGATTGCGCTGCACGGCGGACAGATCGAACTTTAGTACCCGCTCATACTCGACATTCTTCAGGCTGTCAGACCACAGCCCTGTGTGCTTGGCGAACTTCTCCACCAGCGCCACCTGATCGTCATCGCGACCGGTCAGTTTCAGGTAGTCGATGGTCTGCTCATTGATAAAGAACATACCTGCGGTAGCGCCATACTCCGGGGTCATATTAGCGATGGTTGCGCGATCGCCCACAGACAGGCTGTCTGCTCCTTCGCCGTAAAACTCCAGATAGGCACCCACCACGCGCTCACGGCGCAGGAACTCTGTCAGAGCCAACACCAGATCAGTGCCGGTGATGCCAGACTTCAGCTTACCTGTTAGCTCCACACCGATAATGTCCGGCAGACGCATCATGGAAGGATTGCCGAGCATCACGTTTTCCGCTTCTAAACCACCTACGCCTACAGAGATCACGCCCAACGCGTCGACCATCGGAGTGTGGCTGTCTGTACCGACACAGGTATCCGGGTAAGCAACACCGTCGCGAACCTGCACCACCGGCGACATTTTTTCCAGATTGATCTGGTGCATTATGCCGTTGCCTGGTGGAATCACATCGACATTGTCGAACGCAGTCTTGCACCAGTTAATGAAGTGAAAGCGATCAGCGTTACGCCGCTCCTCCACTTCCCGATTTTTCTCGAAGGCACCCTCCTCAAAACCCGGATGCTCGACGGCCAATGAGTGGTCGACAATTAACTGTACCGGCACCACCGGGTTCACCTTGGACGGCTCACCACCTTCATCCGCAATGGCCTCGCGCAAACCAGCAAGATCGACTAGCGCTGTTTGGCCAAGGATGTCATGACAAACAACACGGGCCGGATACCAGGGAAAGTCCAGATCACGCTTGCGCTCGATCAGCTGCTTGAGTGCATCTGTGAGCATGGTCGGCTCGCAACGACGCACCAGCTGCTCGGCCAGAATGCGCGAGGTATAAGGAAGCTTTTCATACGCACCAGGCTGGATCCCATCAACGGCAGCACGGGTATCAAAATAATCCAGCACAGTTCCTGGAAGGCGTTTGCGGTACTCGGTGTTCATATCATCGACCCATTAAAATAGTAAAAACCTGTAGGAGCGGCCTTAGCTGCGAATTCTTTTAAAGCAATCGCGGCGGCTAAAGCCGCTCCTACAGGGGCCTTGTTAGCCGCGCTGAGCGATCGGCTTAACGCTACGTGGCTCTTCACCGGTATACTCAGCGCTCGGCCGGATAATCCGGTTATCTGCACGCTGTTCCATCACATGCGCGGCCCAACCGGTTAAGCGGCTCATCACAAAGATCGGTGTAAATAGCTTGGTGGGAATTCCCATAAAGTGATACGCCGAGGCATGGAAGAAGTCCGCATTACAGAACAGTTTCTTTTCACGCCACATAACGGCTTCACAGCGCACTGAAACCGGATACAACACCGTATCACCCACATCGGCCGCCAACTTTTCGGACCAGAGCTTAATGATTTCATTGCGCGGGTCAGAGGTGCTGTAAATGGCATGGCCAAACCCCATAATTTTCTCTTTGCGTGCCAACATGCCCATCATTTCCTGCTCGGCATGATCGGCATCCTTGAACTTCTCAATCATGTCCATGGCCGCTTCGTTGGCACCGCCATGCAATGGCCCACGCAGGGAGCCGATGGCTCCGGTAATGCAGCTATGCAGGTCAGACAGGGTTGATGCACACACTCGAGCGGTAAAGGTGGAAGCATTAAACTCGTGTTCTGCATAAAGAATAAGGGAAACGTTCATGACCTGCTCGTGCAGTGCATTGGGTTTCTCACCGCGCAGCATATGCAAAAAATGAGCACCGATGGAGTCATCATCAGTATTTTCGTCAATACGAACGCCATCGTGGCTAAAACGATACCAGTAGCAAATCATTGAGGGAAAGGCAGCTAGCAGGCGGTCCGTAGCATCCTGCTGCTGGGCAAAATCTGTCTCTGTTTCCAGGTTGCCGAGCATGGAGCAGCCGGTGCGCATCACATCCATCGGGTGCGCTTCTTTGGGAATACGCTCAAGCACTTCTTTCAAAGCCTGAGGCAAGCCGCGCAGGGACTTCAGCTTGCCTTTATAGGCAGTCAGTTGTGCCTGAGTCGGTAATTCACCTTTCAAAATCAGGTGCGCCACCTCTTCAAACTGGCAGTTTTCCGCCAGATCTTTGACATCGTAGCCACGGTAAGTCAAACCTGATCCTGATTTCCCAACGGTGGATAGTGCGGTTTTTCCCGCCACCTGGCCCCGCAGGCCGGCGCCACTGAGTTGCTTTGCTTCTGCCATGGTAATTCCCCTGTTTCGGTCAACTTCTCTGTAAGAGCGGCACGGATGCCGCAAACAAATCTCTGGCCTGGTGCTTTTATCCCATTACGTCTACTACGCTCACGTTTGGCACCAGCACAGGTGTCAGCTCTTGCCTTTGGCAAACAGCTCATCCAACTTTTCCTCATAAGCGTGATAGCCGAGGAAATCATACAGTTCCATGCGGGTTTGCATGGTATCAACCACGCTGGCCTGATGACCATCGCGACGAATTGCCTGGTATACATTCAAGGCAGCCTTGTTCATCGCGCGAAATGCTGACAATGGATACAGCACCATGGTGGCACCATTAGCCACCAGTTCATCACGATTAAATAATGGTGTAGCACCAAACTCAGTGATGTTCGCCAGCAGGTGAGCGCCACCAATCCCTTCTGCGAAAGCCTTATAGTCTTCCAGCGTATGTACAGCTTCTGCAAAAATACCATCCGCACCCGCCTCCAGGCAGGCTTTGGCACGATCAACGGCAGCATTCAAACCGTCTTTCTGGAATGCATCCGTACGAGCGATAATAAAAAAATCATCATCGGTGCGGGCATCCACTGCGGCCTTAACCCGGTCAACCATTTCCTCTCTGGAAACAATCTCTTTATTGGGGCGGTGGCCACAACGTTTTTGTGCAACCTGATCTTCAATATGTACCGCTCCCGCACCGGCGCGAATCATTTCCTTAACAGTGCGCGCAATATTGAAAGCGCCGCCCCAGCCCGTATCAATATCCACCAGTAACGGCACTTCGGTGGCCGCAGAAATACGGCGGACATCTTCCAGAACATCATTAAGGCTGGTCATTCCCAAGTCCGGCAAGCCATAGGATGCATTTGCCACCCCGCCACCAGACAGATAAATAGCCCGATAGCCAACCCGTTCCGCCATCATGGCGCAGTAAGGGTTAATGGTACCCATAATCTGTAGCGGCTTTTCTTCCGCCAAAGCCAGGCGGAATCGCGCGCCGGCGCTCGTTGGCTTACTCATCATTATCTCCTCTCAATAAATATTTTCATGCAACACCGTTGCTGTGCTGCATGCATAACACCTTTAAATCAAAGCGAGGGCTTAACCTGTGATTCAATATTTTCACGGGCGCGACCAATGTGGCGACGCATTAACAGCTCAGCCATTTCGCCATCTCGCGCCTCGATCGCTTCAATAATGCGCCGATGCTCCGCCAGAGCTTTTTGTGGACGATTGGCGGTAGTCGAAAACTGATACCGATACATACGCACCAAATGATAGATCTCGCCAATCAGCAAATGGATAAGGGTCTGATTGTGGCTGCCCTGAATGACCCGATAATGAAAATCGAGATCGCCCTCGCGCTGGAAATAGGCAGTATCTTCCTTCAGGTCCTGCTGCTGCTCATGCTGTGTCAGCAAGGCGCGTAGCCCTGCCACCTCGTCATCACTCATCTGCTCCGCCGCCAAACGTGCCGCCATGCCTTCAAGGGCTTCGCGAACCCGGTAGATTTCAATTAGCGCGGCAGCATTCAGAGAGGCGACACGGGTGCCCACATGGGGCACCCGTTCAAGCAACTTTCGGGATTCAAGGCGTCGAATAGCCTCACGTAAAGGCCCCCGACTTACCCCATAGCGACTGGCCAGCTCGGTTTCACCCAGCTTGGTTCCCGGCGGCAAAACCCCCAGAACAATATCGTCCTGTAACCGGGCAAATACACGATCTGCCAGGGTTCTGCTATCAGAGACAGGGCTTTCAGAGTCAGAATCGAGCATCAAATGGCCGCCGTTGTCGACAATAATTCCGTTGGGCGCCTAATTTAGGCCATATTCCAGAGGATATCAACGACATTGTAGACAATACGGCTTTTAGGGGGAGATAAACTAGCAGGAAGATAAGTATTTCTGATTAAAGCAGGGCGCCTCCTGTGCCTACTCCACATACAATTCCGCGCTCAGGGCCGAAGGCCTGGGCGCGAATCATCAGGTGACAGGCCTCGGTTATAAAACAGGCAAGCAGGTTCCACTATCAAGCTTCACACCTGCCACAGCACCTTTGAAGTTCAGAGCACTTTGTACATATTGCTGGGCTTCGTCTGGGTTATCACCCACCTGCTCCCGATATCGCTCCGCCTGAAAGCTGCCATCATCCCAAACACTGCGAAGTTTTTTATCAAAATTCTCATCCGAAAGCCGGTAAAGAGGCATCGAGCTTTCAGAAAGGTCAATTCGCCCCTGAATCTGACTGGCAAAGAATGGCATTGGTGGAACCGATTGATTAATCGCCGCTGGATTACCAACGGAAGCAGGCCCCGCCATCAACAAACTGATATTGGCGCTATCTTCATCGCCTTTAAATGTACGAGATACAAAGCCAACACGCCGCTCTTGCTGACCATCCGGATCCTGCAGAGTAGCCATATCCGTTACCGGCTTACAGTTTTTATCAACATCGGTAATAATGTTGCCATCTTCCAGAATCTGAATATGGAAATAGCCATCTGCAAAGAACCGGGTATTCGGGCGCTCCTTGGTTACGGTAATCCGGTTGGTTGTATTCTTACAGCCTACCCTTAAGCCATTTTCAAACTCTGGAGGCTGACGACTACGCTCGGCATTATTGATATCACAGTTGTCAGGGTCGATAAACTCGGGATAATTTCCCCCTCTTCCATCTTTGGCAATCTCTGCCTCCGGAATAATGGTGCAAGCGGAATCCTCTGGAGTCGTGCAAAGCTTGTATACCGTAATACGATAAAACTCTGGCAACTGGTTGAGTACATCAGCATCCAGATCCGGCGAAACGAACCCGGTACGAGCCATTCGATAGGGCGCATTATTAAAACTGGAAGTAAAGGCGGTGCCGGAAAATCTGGCGGCCTCCGCACTCGACGGTTCATAAATATTTACCTGCGGGTAATCGACCTCATAATCTGTTTTGTTAGAGCTGGCCTCTAATAAATCATAACTTCCGAAACCGATAACCCGCCCGGTTAAATCAATATCAACAACATTATTTTGATTAACGGATTTCAATACCCATCCAGCGCCCGCCAAGACCATTTCTTCATCAAATGCCGCCCCTTGCTCCAGCGCAAGAAAATCCAAAGCTGAATCAACACTGGTTTCAACGCCGGTACCGACGCCCACTGCTATAGCATCACCATCGTCAAGCACAAGGGTACGACCTGACATAGAGAAAGTGCCAAGAGGGTTAGGATTGCCAGGAAATGTAAGAGCGTAACTAAAGCCATCATGGACGAACTCATAAATTCCCATTCTGGAGCGACTCATTGCGACTTCAGCAGAACGGGCCGCCTGACTGGCATTGCCTGGCCAAACTGCAGCACCTGCACCCTCTTCATCCCGGACATTATCAACCCAATCACTCCATGCGCTCACAAAGCCGGCATAGGATGTACCATCGAAACCCGTTGTCGGTGCCGATGCAACCGCATCATGGGCAGCATCGGGTATTTCAATCACTACCTCTGTATCCGGGTTTCCGTCCAACACGGACAAAAAAGCAGCACGATTACGAACCCCGGCATTACTTGCCCGCATTCTGGATGGAGGCTTGACGATGTCCGACACCGCCACCTGAAAGAAGCCCGCACCTCCCAAGCAACCCTCATCCCCACCAGCGGAGCCACCGGTACGCCCATTACAGGCTGGCAACTGAGCGGTTCCCAGAGAAATCCGATTGGCATTCGGGAATGTGGGGCCAATAAAAAGCTCCACCGAAGCAGTGGCTTCCGGGCAACGGGCCACCCGATTGGCGCCGGTCGTTGGAATGCGGCCAATCACATCACCACACTGATAACCGATATTAGTCAGCCGCGCACTAACATAGTCAGTGCCCTGACGAACCGATGCCACAACCTCTAGCTCAAGGGCTGGGCCGTCCGGCGACAAGCCCGGTTGAGGCCCTAAAATAGGGCCTCCAATATTTGCATCACCAAAGTCTTCCTTGCCATTGCAACCCGCCAACGCCACCGAGAAAACGGTGACGACCATAGCCAGCGAAAAATAGCTCGCCCTGCGGGAGTTTTTGACATTGGCAGTGTTTTTCAGCTTTTTTTCATATTGCATTATCGGTACCTATGGTGCCCATCAGGGGCAAAACCCTTTGTTCTATTATGCACCCGTTGCGCACTGAAAACGCCAGAGAAAATCTCTTGGGTTTCAGATGCTTACAAAGAGATAACGCGTAATTACAGAGATAGAGGTGATGCAACGTGGTTTATAGCCCCCGCAGAACCAGCTCACCCTGCAGGGCTAGCGGGGCCTGCCCGTCCTGCCAGTAGTAGTCACCGGGTAACAAAACGGATCGCCCATTCGGAGCCTCGCCCGCATAACCAAGGTAGACAACCAACCAGCGGCTGCCCTTCTCCACCGGTAACTCCCCTTCAAGATAGCCCATCCGCGACCAAGTCTCAGGGTAACGCCGGGCAAATAGATTATCCACCAAGAGCAGCGGCTCTCCCGAAGCATTCAGAAATACTGCCTGAGGGTGCAAGTAGCCCTGCTTACCAATAAATGTTTGGATACGTACTTCTGACAAGCCCGGTGCTAATTCAATGGCCACCGCAGGATGTTTGGAGGGCATGTATATCCAGCTCAGGCCTCTTTCCTGAAAAGTAAAAATGAGTTCCCGCCCGGCCTTTAAAGACACACTGTCAGACAGTATTTTTAAACAGCAGTCAGCAGGAACCGGTTCTACCCGTTCCACGAAAGACTGATAGCGGCCCTCCAGAGAGTCAAAGCCCGGCGTAGCTTGCCGCGCTGCACGTGCAGCTGGCACATCAATAGCCTGAGTCACAAGATAGCCATCCGCATCCAGATAGGACACAAAACGATCTCGCTCACGTTCATCAAGTTGCCGGGTGACTTCTTCGTCGCTGCGATAATTCTCACCAACCGCATCCAATGCGGCGGCATCCAGCTGATCGCCTTCCAGTTCAGATGGCGGCAACTCGCGCACAGGAGATTGCCGCATCACGGTGACGCTATTGCCCTGAGCATCAATGTAGGAATAAAAACCGCCCTGATCCGGGCGGTTTCCACAGGCGGCAAGGACGGCGAGCACCACCGCTACCAAAAGAGTTTTTTTCATTAGAAAGAAGTTCGGAACGCTAAACCTACCATGTTAATCGTAGCTTCGGTTGCAATATCCAGCCCGGCATAAGGGTTATACACCACATTATCAATACCAGTGCAGTTGGCCAGACAGCTGGTGTTGGAAGGAATCGTATCCTTGCTACGCAGCGTTGCAATGGCAAGATCGATTTGTGTATCCCGGTCCCATTGATAGCCCAAACCTAAACTGTAGTAACGAGCCTCATTGATAGGTACAAGCGGTGAGCGACGATCTTCTGGAATCGCCGAAGCTCTGGGCTCATAGCCAGCGCGCAGCTGTAAACGGCTGGTTAAGTCATATTGAACACCGAATGCCAAATTCCAGGTGGACTGAAAGCCCAAGGGAATCGCCAGGCTGGTTGGCGTTGCTCCCGGCGTGAACAGTCGAGCCAACGCGGTAACTGCTGTGGCTTTGTCGAACTCAAAAGCAAATTCGTCCCACTTTTTATAATCTGTCCAGACCGCATCAACGTTGAATTGCCAGCGGTCCATGGGGCGAATTTTAATGCCTGTCTGAAAATGGGCTGGCATGGTCAAGTCCATGCTCAACAAACCTGACTCCTGCTCCCCGAC
>PGZG01000299.1 GCA_002840115.1 Gammaproteobacteria bacterium HGW-Gammaproteobacteria-14
CAAAAATCAGATTATCAAGCTTTTCCCGACCCGCCAGCGCAATAGCGCCGAGGGATTCCGGCTCATCCATTTCACCATCACCGAGAAACGCCCACACTTTTCTCTGCTGCTGCGGAATCAGTTCCTGATTTTCCATGTACTTCATAAAATGGGCTTGATAAATCGCCTGAATAGGGCCCAAGCCCATGGATACAGTAGGGAATTGCCAGAAATCAGGCATCAACCAGGGGTGGGGGTAAGAAGACAATCCCTGACCATCTACTTCCCGACGAAAGTTATCCAGTTGCTGCTCTGTCAGCCGTCCCTCCAGATAGGCTCGGGCGTAAACACCAGGGGCAGAATGGCCCTGATAGTAAATCAGATCACCGCCAAAGGTATCCGTGGCGCCACGAAAGAAATGATTAAAACCGACATCATACAGAGTGGCTGACGAAGCAAAGGTGGCAATATGACCACCTAACTCATCGTCATTCATATTGGCGCGCATCACCATTGCCAGTGCATTCCAGCGCACCAGAGAACGGATACGTCGCTCCATAAACATATCACCGGGCAGGGGCTCTTCACGCTCCGGTGCAATGCTATTCAAATACGGGGTATGCAGGTGACGGCGGTAAATGCCCATTTCCGTGGCGGTTTCCGTCAACCGGTCCAGCAGCCATCCGGCTCGCTCTGCACCTTCGTGCTCAACAATAGAACCGAGGGAATCTAGCCACTCGCGGGTTTCAGCAGGATCCTGATCATCAAAAAAACGGCGGGTCATGGGGCTGCGTCCTTGTTCGCGTTGCCAAATCAATGTGCCGGGGTGTCCGGATCATCGTCTTCAACGGAACGGGGTAAACATTCCGTTTAGCGATCAGTATGGCGATGGCAGCAACAGAGGGTCAAGGACGCGGTTGTGATAAAAAATGTCAGGGCCACGACAAAGGGGCAGCCTCTGAGTCAAGCTCTCAAGAGAACCCTGCTCAGGGCTGTTATTAAATTAACATCACCCAAATCGCTGCGATAATCAGCCACATAGCCAAACAGCGCAGCAACAAGGATTGCAGCGCTTCAAGCATATCAACACCGGCTTGCAGATCATCCGGGTCTGGCTCAGCGCCGAGATCAAGCGCCGCAATAGTCGCATC
>PGZG01000300.1 GCA_002840115.1 Gammaproteobacteria bacterium HGW-Gammaproteobacteria-14
GCCCCCCGCCAGTAGCGCTTTGACCAGCACCGAACACAACAGGATCCACAACTGCCACGCCGTCTTCAGAAGCGCCCGCCTGACGTAAATCATTCGCCATAAAGCGCAGCACCAGTTGGCCATCATCAAGCAACCGGGAAGTGTTTTGCTGAGTCAGAAAGGTACGCTGATTTACCGCAAGCAACTGAATGGCTGCAATCACAATCAGAGAACCAAGGGTAATTGCCACCAACAGCTCGACAAGGCTGAAACCGCGATTACGATTTATCATGGCCGCAGCACCTCCAGCACTACACAGGCAGAATCAGGATCAATGCCGCCGGCACCAACGCAGTCACTCGGCACAGTGGTCTCCCCCCAAGACACCACCAGACAACTTGGCGTCAAAGGGCCTGCGCAATCATCGCGCCCCATCACCATGCCATTTGGCAAGCTATTTGCTGCCAGCCAGGCCAACTCATTGATATCTGCATTGGCAGCCTGCTGGGGGTTACAAACATTATTGCCAATGCAGGTATTTGGATACGCTCCACCACGAGCAACCGGCGCATCTGGCCATTGCCCCTCATCGAAATAAATAGCGTAGGCATCCGGGTTTTCGTTAATCAACGTACGCTCAAGTCCATCACGGGCAATCAAGGTTGCAATGGTCCGGTAGCTGGCATCCTCTGCCCCACGCAGGGCATAAAGCTGCATTCCGGCATAGCCCAGCACCCCCACAGCCACCACCAGCAAGGCAATTAAGATTTCTACCATGCCGACCCCGCGCTGGCGGCTCGCTGAAAACATTATGGCGCTCATTAGCAAGATCCTCCGACATTGGGGTCGTTCATGATTTTCCCCAGAGGAGAGACCTGAATAGTACGAAGGCGATTACCTCCGCATAGCTCAAAACTGACGGCGCCCACATCAATGAATCCATTAGCAAGGAATAATATGTCTGTAATGCCACTTTGTTCCGTAATAACAACATCACCATTCTTGGCAACATTGATATCTGGCTCTTTCTGGCTTACCGGTGTGCCGGGAGGATAAAGATATTGCACCGCCCAACCATTGGACCAGTCCCCACCGGCGGCACTGACACGCACATCAATTCGGCGGTTCAGCGCC
>PGZG01000075.1 GCA_002840115.1 Gammaproteobacteria bacterium HGW-Gammaproteobacteria-14
TCGCCAAAGCGGCCGCGGTACCAGGGCAGGCCCGCGCCCAGCCGCTGGCCACCCATCAGGAAGGGCACGCGGTCCAGGGCCTCCACGGGCGCATTGCGCATCAGGTCTATGCCATTGGGGTTGCTGCGTCGGCGCAGCAACATTCCACCAGGATTAACCATGGGCATCACCACCAGCCGCATCCGTGCCAGACGCTGATGCAGCGCATCATCCCAGTGCAATCGCTCGACAAGGGTGTGGAGCCAGGCCAGTAATATTTGCGAGCCGATGCGCTCTACGCCGTGAACGCCACCAAACAGGCCGAGTACTGGAACTTTCGGGTTCGGATTGCCCAGCTCCAGTACCCAGACCGGCAGCTTTTGCCCGGATACGGAAACCTCCAGAACCCTGTCAGTGCGTAGCCAGCGGCTGCCACGATCCATGATGGATTGCAGCTGCAGTAACTCCGGCAGGTGACGCTGGATGGGGTGGCGGGAGTCCATAAAGCACGGCGGTTGGTTAGGCAAGATGACGAGTATGGGACAGGGCTGTGGCGTTTTGATGACAGTCCATATTATCAGCGGCTGTCATCAAAGCTTCCCGGGATTGCCACCGGCAGGTCATCTGGAGACACCAGCATCAGCAGCGACTCGTGCTTACAGGGGCCACTATGGCTTCATTGCCGATGCCATCACGTTCGTTGCAAACCGGGGATCTGCTGCTGTTCTCCGGTACCGGGCTCAGTAGTGACATTATCCGCTGGTTTACCGGCAGTTGCTGGACCCATATCGGTGTTGTGGTGTGGCTTGAGGGAATTGAGGAGCCCCTGCTGCTGGAGGCCACTATGGCGGCGGAATCACTGGACCTGTTTAGCGGTGAGCTTTCCTCTGGTGTTTCTCTGGTGTCGTTATCGCAGAAGTTGACAGACTATGTGGGGGATGTGGCTGTTCGGCACCGGGTTGGCCCTCCTCTTTGTTCTCGCCAGTTGCGTTTGGTGCGCCGTCTTGTGCGATGTTTGTATCGCAAGCCCTACCGCAATTATTTATGGCGCCAGCTACTTGATACGGTGCCGGTCAGCCGTCGTCGTCTTGGCGCTGGCTTTTTCTGCAGTGAACTGGTGGCGGAGTTTTACCGTCGCCTTGGCTGGCTGCCACGGGATATCCGTAGTGGTGGTTTTGTACCGGGACATTTTGCCGCAGAGTCGCTATCGCTGAGTCAAGGTGATTTGCTGCCACCGTTGTGGCTTAAACAGGCGTCGTTAGAAGCAAAGGAAAAAAAATCCACATTGGCTGTTGCCGGTCGATAAAACTGTAGAGTATGTTATCAGCAAGGTTGGCCACCCGATGTTGTAGTTCGCGATACTGCCGAAAACCTGAAAAGGATACGGCGGCAGCGGGTGGCGTCACTCTAACCTCTGCGCTGCTGCCGTTTTGATGAAGAGCGGTAACACACAACAGCGAGAGGATTCCGCATGGAAGAGCGCGCGGCTTTGCTTCGGCCCGTTCAAAAGTCACAACAGACTCCCCAAAACACTCCGTCCGATAATAACAAGCGCCGACCCGGTGCGATCTCTTCACCCGATGTCTCTTCACCTGACAATAGCGCCGCCGAAAGGCAAAAAGTCTATGTGCTTGATACTAATGTGTTAATTCACGATCCCAATTCGGTGGTCAACTTTGACGAGCATCGGGTTGTGATTCCGATGACGGTGCTTGAAGAGCTCGACAAGCTGAAATCCGGTAAATCCAATATCGCGGCAGATTGCCGTGCCGCGATTCGACTGATTGATAAGGTTCTTGGTAATGCCTCTCCTGAGGAAATTGAAGTGGGTGTGCCGATTTCCCGGCCCCAGCGTCCGGATGGCAGTTTGTCAGTGTTGATGCCGCGCCAAGTCAGTGAGCAGGCGCCGCTATTGCCTGAGCACCTCAACGACAACCGGATTATCAATGATATTGCGGCACTGATTGAGCGGGACCCGGATCGACATTACGTGTTGGTCACCAAAGACATCAATATGCGGCTCAAGGCACGGGCCTGCGGTATTGATGCGGAGGACTATCACACCGATCAGTTGTTGTCTGATATTGGGCAGATGACTCGTGGTTATTTCGAGGTTGCCGGGTCACTCTGGGATCGTGTGGATCAGGTGGAAACCATACAGGAGGGTTGCGATACGCTACACCGTATTTCCCATGGTTTGCTGGTCAGTGAAATCCTCGGTGAAGAGGTGTTTCCAAACCAGTACCTGATTGACGAGCAAGGTTTCGTGGGCCGTATTGCGAGTATTGATCAGGGGGTGGTGACCATTCTTCACCTCAAGCGTAGTGCACTGATGGAGCAGCATGCCTGGGGGCTCAAGCCGATCAATATTCATCAGGCGATTGCACTGCACCTGTTGCTGGATCCGGATATTCATCTGGTGACGTTGACCGGTGCGGCGGGTTCCGGGAAAACCATCCTGGCGCTGGCGGCAGCCATTGAAATGACGGTGGAGCAGCGCCGTTTCAACAAGATTATTGCCACGCGTTCAACGCCGCCGTTGGCCGAAGAACATGGCTTTCTGCCGGGTACGGAAGAGGAGAAGATGGATCCGTGGTTGGGGGCCATTAACGATAATATTGAGGCGCTGCATCTTAATGATGAGAATCCCGGTGGCTCCATTGAATATGTTAAAGAACGGGCCAATATCCAGTTCAAGGCGCTTAACTACATTCGCGGGCGCAGTTTCCAGCGCAGTCTTATTCTCATTGATGAAAGCCAGAACCTGACGCCCCATCAGATGAAGGCAATCATTACCCGGGCCGGTGAGGGCTCCAAGGTGGTCTGTCTGGGTAACCTCGCCCAGATTGATACTCCATACTTGACCGCCACCAGCTCCGGCCTCACCTACATGACGGAGCGCTTCAAGGGCTTTAGTTATGGTGGTTCGGTACAGCTCAATGGTGTGCCGCGGTCGCTGTTGGCGGAGTATGCGGAGCAGAACCTCTGAGACGATAAGCGGTCTGTGACTGTTGTGGAGAGGACAGAGGCGGTACAGTACCGCCTCTGTTGCTATCCCGGCTGTTGCAGGCCGTTTTCAGAGGAGCCCACGAATGAAGCGAGCCGCCGCGATCCTGGCGTTATTACCCTGTTTGATACTGTCTTCCGCCCATGGTTATGAGCGTACAGACATGGTCGGGCGCTTGTTTTTGACCACCATGGATCCTGAGTCCGGAGGGGAGCAAAGCGGCGCAGTACAGCCTGGCTCCCGGCTGGATGTTAGTCAGGATTTTCGGGTTGGCATTAGCGCGTCCTATTTTATTTGGGACCGAGTGGCGGTGGCGGCCCATACTGCCTGGCCATTTCGCAATAATCTGTACCTTGAAAGCGACACTCAGCGTAGTCGTTTGGGGGCCATGAAAGTCATGCCACTGACCCTGACTCTGCAGTATTACCTGCCCAAGCTTGGCCGAGCCAAACCTTGGGTGGGCGCGGGAGTGCATTATGCGAAGTTCAAGGACGGTCGCGTTTCTAATGGTTTTGCCGATGACATTAGTCAGGTGAGATTTGGCACCAGCAATGGTGTTGCCGGAGAGATTGGTTTCGACTGGGATATTGGTCGAGGCACCTCGCTAACCGCCTCCGCCATCCGCACCCGTGGCGATACCGATGTGCTATTGATCCGTGATGGCGTGGTGGCGGATCGCTTTAATGCGGATTTTAATGCGCTGGTCTGGGGGGTAGGTTTGTCCCGTCGTTTCTAATTCCGTTGATCATCTGAAGCCCTGTTTTTCAGGGCTGCCCAGTGATCGTTTCCGGGTAGCGTTGACGCCAGTATTCGAAGCCACCGCTCAGGCTGTGAACATGGCTAAATCCCTGTTCAATCAGAAAGGCGGTGGCGTCCAGGCTGCTGTGGCCATGGTAGCAGTAAACCACCAATGCCTGATCCCGTGCTGTGGTCGCCAGAAAGCTATCCACATTGCTCTGCTGTAGCGGGACTGAGCCAATGATGGATGCCTGCGCAACGCTCTGCGGATCGCGGATATCGACGAACAGAGCGCCCCTATCAAGGGCGCTGCGGGCCTCATCCGGGTTGATTTGCGGAATCATGGGGTTTATGCGGCGCCTTCTCGACAAGTAACTCCTCCGGTGGATATACGCAATCCAGCTTCATGCCAATGGCCTTTTCAAGCTGCGGCAGCAGGAAGGCATCATCTTCGCAGGCAAAGCTGATTGAGGTGCCATCTGCCCCGGCTCGACCGGTACGGCCGATGCGATGCACGTAATCTTCCGGGTCTTCTGGCAGGTTGTAATTCACCACATGGCTGACGCCGTCAATATGGATGCCGCGGCCAGCCACATCGGTAGCAATCAATACCTGTACCTTGCCGCTGCGAAATGCCTCAAGAGTCCGGCTGCGCTGTGTTTGTGGCACGTCGCCGGAGATCATGGCGGCCTTGATGCCTTTTTTCTGCAGCCGTTCAAACAGCTTGCGGGTAATGTCGCGACGGTTGGCGAATACCATGACCTTATCGAGGTTTTCTCGGGTGATCAGGTTGTAGAGCAGAGTGAATTTTTTATCGGTTTCGGTGATATAAACTTTTTGATTCACCCGATCTGTGGTCACTTGGTCCGGTTCGATTTCGACAATTTGTGGTTCTACGGTCCAGCGTCCCGCCAAATTCATGACGTCTTCATTGAAGGTGGCTGAAAACAGCAGGGTTTGTCGAAACTGAGAAGATGGCATCAGGCGGACAATGCGTTTTACATCCGGAATAAAGCCCATATCAAGCATCCGGTCTGCTTCGTCAATAACCAGTACTTCGATGCGGTCGAGCCAGAGATCACGACGGTTGGCGAAGTCCAGCAAGCGCCCCGGAGTGGCCACAAGAATATCAACCTGAGTGTTTTGCAGTTGGTCCTGTTGGCGATTGAAGTTCATGCCGCCAACCACGCTCATCACGGAGAGGCCGGTGTATTTGCCTAGCTGGTGGGCGTCTTTTTCAATCTGCATAACCAGTTCGCGGGTGGGCGCAATAATGAGTGCCCGTGGTTCGCCAGCGAAGCGTTCTACGGTAATGGGATTGCGCAGCAGGTCATTGATCAGTGTGACCAGAAAGGCCGCGGTCTTACCCGTGCCGGTTTGGGCGCGACCAATAGCGTCGGCTCCCGCCAGCGTATGCTCTAGAACCTGAGCCTGAATGGGAGTGCAGTATTGAAACCCGGCCTCGGCGATGCCCCGCATCAGAGAAGGGTCCAGATCGAAATCGTGGAAACGGGTCTGTCCTTCCTGCTCTGGTACCTGAAATTGCGTCAGGCTCCAACTGTCATTCGAGGGGTGGCTCATTGCAGTATCATCACGTTGGCTCGCTATTTAGTCGGCCATTGTATGCAAAGCCGGCCGCGCTGTCGCCAACGGATAATCAGGCCGCCCTGAAGCGAGCTTCAGGGCGGAGGAGCGTTATCAGGAGCGCTTGCGCAGCATCTTCTGACCGCTGACCAACAGCTTCTGATAGCTGGTTGGAAGCAGGCGCTGCATGGTATCGATGGCCACGGCGTCAGCGCCAATCAGTACCCGGCGTTTATTGCCGCGAATCCCTGCGATAATGGTTGCGGCGGCTTCTTCCGGGGTAGTGCGGAACATTTTCTCGAATTCCCGGCGAGCATCGTCGGCACCCTTGCCGGTGATGCTCTCAACGCTCGAGGTCATGCGCGCGGAGTTGGCGATATTGGTTTTGATGCCGCCTGGATGCACGCTGGTGCAGGACACATGACTACCTTCGATTTCCAGCTCCTGACGCAGTGACTCGGTGAAGCCGCGGACAGCGAACTTGGCCGCGTTATAAGCTGACTGGGTGGGCACACCGATAAGGCCGAAGACACTGGAGATGTTGACGATGTGGCCTTCGTCAGCCTGCTTCAGGTGCGGTAGGAACGCTTTAGTGCCATACACGACGCCCCAGAAGTTAATGCCCATCAGCCATTCAAAGTCTTCATAGCTGGTCTCTTCAACAGTGGCACCAAGCGCAACACCCGCGTTATTGATAATGATATTGGCGCCACCAAAGTGTTTAACGACCTTGTCTGCATAGGCATAGAACGCGGCCCGGTCAGCCACATCCAGGCGGTCAGCGATAACGCTTTTGCCGTTGTCGGTGAGTTGTTGGGCAACCTCTTTTACGGCGGCTTCATTAATGTCCGACAGTGCCAGCTTGCAACCCAAGGCTGCTAATTCAACTGCCAGAGCTCGACCGATACCAGAGCCGGCGCCAGTAATAACAACGACCTTATCACGCAAGGATTTCATGCTGGTTCCCCAATCAGTATTGATGCATTCATTGTTGATGGATTGATTGTTAATCAACTGGCGGCGAGTTTAACGGCTTGGGGCGGGCTTTTCGGGCCAATCACAGAGCTGAGCTTTGCTGTGGAGACTGTTTGCTAATGCGATAAGGCAACAGTGGTTCGACGTGGCGAAGATTACTTGTCTTGTGGCAGGGAGGGGCGTCGGCCTCCCCTCCCTGCCAATCTTTTATTTGCAGGCTATTTCGCCGGATTGCTTTGCTCTGGTTGTAGGTCGACCAGAGGAGCCAGCGGGGGGTTGCCGTACAAATACGTTCTTGGCGGCAGCAAGTGGGGTGGCCTGCCTGGGCCTCGCATCTCCGCATAATCGAAATACTGATTTTGGTACTCGGCGCGGGTAATGATGCGACGTAACCGTTCAAGGGTGAAGTAGGGCGCGTCACGGAGCAATACATTGGCAAGCCAGGCCGGAATGTAACCGCCCGGGTCGAGCACTAATTGATAGACCACCTGCGCCTGATTATCGCCAAGGCGAGTGATTTGGAAAATGCCTTCCATTTCCGGGAATCTCACATAGCGATCATTTCCCGGTAGCAGGGAGGGGCGGTTATCAAGGAACACGGTAATGCCTTCAAAGTCCGGAGTAATACTTTGCTCAACCCGGGCTTCCAGTACGGCCTCACGGTCGTTCAATGGCCAGGGAAGCTGGGTAGTAAACCGCAGATAGCGAAGCATGGGGCCTTCACGATTGAACTCTTCGGCGCCATCAACAAAATGCAGCCAGCGCGGAAAGGAGGGATAGTCTTCCAGTAGTGCCGCCAGCGCATACTCGTCTTCCAGCGTAATACGGGTAACACCGCGGAATGTTTTCAGGCGTGATTCGTCACGGTGGCGCATATACACCTGAATATCATTGCGGTCAGTGATCAGCTTCCAGGCCGGGTCCAGTTCCGGATCGTCACTCAGGCTGCCAGCCATGCTCAGAGATGAGGCCAGTAGAGCAACCATTACTGCCATCAAGCGAAAAGCAACAACCATGTCTTTCTCCCGCGAATCGTTCAGCGAGTATAGGGAACGGTATGAATTGTCACAATTGTAGGCTGGTGGCTGTTTTGAAACCGAGTGCAACTGCAATGTAGCGTTTGCAGTTATTCAGAGGTGCCCTGGGGCTTAGCAGTGCGGCCAGGTGTCGGTGAACGAGCGGGGCTTTTCAACATGGTACCCTTGTGCATAGTCAACGCCGAGTTCCGCCAGTAACTCCAGCACGGCTGCGTCTTCGACAAACTCGGCAATGGTATGCAGGTTGAATGCCCGGGCAACGTCCACCAGTGCCCGGATCAGTACCTGATGTTCGTCGTCTCGGGTCAGATTGCGAACGAAGGAGCCGTCGATTTTTATATAGTCGAGTGGCAGCTTTTTCAGATAGTACAGCGATGAAAAGCCGACACCGAAATCATCCAGAGCGAACCGGCAGCCCTCGCTGCGGAGAGCCTCCATAATCTGGATGGAAGCATCAATATCCGCCAGAGCGGCGGTTTCTGTGATTTCGAAAATTACCGATGATGGCGCCACCTGGAATTTCTTCAGACAGTGCTGTACGTGTGGCACGAGATTGGGATTGTTGAATGAGCGTCCCGACAGGTTGACGGCGAGCCGTGCTTCAATGCCGGCTGCTCCGAGCATGGATAAGTGCCTGAATACCTCGGAGATAACCTGCTCATCGAGACGGTGGATCATGCCGCTTTGTTCTGCGGCTATGATTAATTGCGCGGTATTCAGGAGTTTCTGGTGTTCATCGGAACCACGCAACAGGGCTTCATGGTGTGTGATACGGCGGGAGCGCAGATCAAGAATGGGCTGGTAGTGCATATTGACCCGCTGATCTTTAAGAAGCTGGCGAATTTGCCGGTCCCAGAAAACCCGCTCATGAATGCGGGTTCGATGGATGCTGTCGCCATCAAAAATATGCCAGCCGTTACGACCCCCGGCCTTTGCCTGATAGAGGGCGATATCCGCATTGGCCAGCAATTCGTCAACATTGTTGCCTTGCTGCGGGAAAAGCACGATACCAATACTGGTGGTGACTGCCACATTGATTTCGGCATCCAGCGGCGGTAGTAAATGCAGTGCGTTACAACAGCGGCGAGCGGCGAGTTCAACGCTGGGTTGATCGCCGCCGGGTAGCAGGATGCCGAATTCGTCGCCACCCAGACGAGCAATCACGTCGGATTGCCTCAGTTCTGCGCGTAACACCTTGCTGACCTGTTGCAGCAGGCGATCCC
>PGZG01000076.1 GCA_002840115.1 Gammaproteobacteria bacterium HGW-Gammaproteobacteria-14
CGCAATTTCTACGATTTTCACTCACTACCGCTTGAGCACGAGCGCCTGCTGATGACGCTGGCGCTATTCTCGCTCCCTCTCACCGTAATACTCAGCGGCGCTGCCGCCAGGAATCTGGTGAACCCTCGTTTGGAGCAGCGGCTTACCCAGTTACTCGATATTGGCGTGGAACGCGTACTGGTCCACCGGCTGGATTTATCGAAGCCGTCAGTCTCTCCTTTCCCGGCCATTAGCGATGCCGAGCTACGCACGCTCAGCCAGTCGGCAAGCCATGTGGTGCACTGCTAATGCTGCACCTGGTCGCCTTCCCGCCTTCACAAACGGATTTACTGCCACAGTTCAGCGCCTTGCTGAATCAAGGTGATGCAATTGTGTTGCTGGATGAAGGGTTAGCCTGGCTGAAAAATCCGGATCAACTGATCGCATCCGCGAGCCAGACAGCGCTGCACTGGTATGCGCTGATCAGTGATCAGGATTTAGCATGTGACGCCAGAATACAGCCTTTAAATTACAGTGATTTTATTGCTCTGAGCGAAGCGCATCCCGCATGCGCCTGCTGGTATCCATAGCCGACTATGACTCAGCCGAACCAGCGATAACGCGGATGCAGGGTTACCACAGTACCAATAATCAGCAAGCTTGGAGCAGCAACTTCCGCCTTGGCAATAATATCCGGCAAGGTGGTCAAGGACCCCATCAGCACTTGTTGGTCCGCCAAGGTACCCCGAGACACCATCGCGGCGGGCATATTCGGGTCCATCCCTGCCCCCAGAAGCCCTTGGCAAATCTGCGATAAACTCACCAGCCCCATATAAAACACCAGGGTTTCTCCCGGTGTAATCAGGCTCGCCCAAGGGAGATCAACGGATTTATCCTTACGATGGCCGGTCACAAAACGCACCGACTGCGCATGATCACGATGGGTTAACGGAATACCAGCATAGGCGGCACAACCTGCCGCAGCGGTCACGCCGGGCACCACCTGAAACGGAATACCCGCTTCCACCACGCTGTCGAGCTCTTCGCCGCCACGACCAAAAATAAACGGGTCACCGCCCTTCAGGCGACACACTTTTTTTCCCTGCCGGGCGTAATGCACCAACAGATTATTAATATCTTCCTGAGGCACCACATGCTGATCCCGCGCCTTACCCACATACACCAGATCTGCATCCCGGCGAGCCAGCTCAAGAATGCCTGCGCCCACCAATCGGTCATACAAAACCACATCTGCTTTTTGCAATAAACGCAGCGCACGAAAAGTCATCAGGTCGGGATCGCCTGGGCCTGCACCCACCAGATACACCTCTCCTCGGGACAGGGTTTCCACATCAGCATCATCAACGGCTGCCTGCAATAATTGCTCGGCATCCGCAGTGCGCCCGGCCAATACGGTTTCCATCAGGGCGCCATCAAGCAGACCTTCCCAAAACAAACGGCGGGCGCCGATTTGAGGGAGCTTTGCTGCCAATGGCTTGCGGAAACGCCCCATTAGCGACGCCAACTCTCCAAGACGGGTGGGCAACAGAGTTTCAATTTTCGAGCGCGCCCAGCGCGCCAGTACCGGCGAGGCACCGCCGGAACTGATGCTGATCAGCAGCGGGTCACGATCAACAATGGCAGGAAAAATAAAAGTACATAGCGGCGGATTATCAACCACATTGACCGGCACGCCGACGTGCAATGCATCCTGATGCAGTTGCTGATTAACGGACATGTCGTCCGTAGCGCCAATGGCCAGCGTTACACCGTGAAGATGTTCGGCAATATAGCGAGCAACAATGACTTCGCCCCCGGACTGAACGGCCAACGCATCAAGCTCAGCTTCAACCTCTGGAGACACAACCCGCAAACGAGCCCCGGCTCGAGCTAACAAACGAGCCTTGCGCAAAGCGATTTCGCCGCCACCAACAATCAGCGCCAACTGATCTCTGAGACGCCAGGCGACCGGCAAATAATCCATGCGCTGTCCTCAACTCAAAGCGTGTCACGACCAGCCATATAGGGGCGAAGCGCTTCCGGCACTGTGACACTGCCATCGGCATTCTGATAGTTCTCCAGTATCGCCACCAGTGTACGCCCCACCGCCAAAGCCGATCCATTCAGGGTATGCAGTAATTCGGGCTTGCCGGTTTCCGGGTGACGATAACGCGCCTGCATACGACGCGCCTGGAAATCACCAAAGGTCGAACAGGAGGAAATTTCCCGATAGGTATTCTGGCTCGGAATCCAGACTTCGATGTCGTAGGTTTTGCAGGACGAGAAGCCCATATCCCCGGTGCACAACACCACCACCCGATACGGCAGCCCCAGAGCCTGAAGCACCGCTTCCGCATGACCGGTGAGCGCTTCCAGCGCCGGCAGCGCTTCTTCCGGGCGCACCAACTGCACCAGCTCCACTTTCTCAAACTGGTGCTGACGAATCATGCCGCGGGTATCACGGCCATGGCTGCCCGCCTCGCTACGGAAACAGGGTGTGTGGCACACGTATTTGAGTGGCAGTTGCGCCACATCCACAATTTCATTGGCAACCAGATTGGTCACCGGCACTTCGGCGGTGGGGATCAAATACAGCTCTCGCTCGCCGCGCACCTTAAACAAATCCTCTTCAAACTTGGGCAGCTGTCCGGTACCACGAAGCGCCTCCGGGCCTACCAGATAGGGAACGTACACTTCCTGATACCCATGAACATCCGCATGCATATCGACCATAAAATCCACCAGCGCCCGATGCATGCGCGCCAGTGATCCACTTAATACGGAGAAACGTGCGCCGGAAAGCTTGGCGCCCAAATCAAAGTTGAGCTCGCCACTGCTTAAACCGGCACCCACGTCGACATGATCACGCACTGCGAAATCGAACTGGCGCGGCTGCCCCCATTGGCGCACCTCGACATTATCCGATTCGTCCTTACCCTCCGGCACTTCCTCCAGCGGCATGTTCGGCACACTGAGCAACAACGCCTCGATCCGGGAGTGCAACTCGGTGGCACGATCCAGCTCGGTCTGCATATCCGCATCAATACGGCTGAGTGTCTCGGCAACCCGCGTTTTGGCTTCGTCCACGGGCACCCCGGACTTCACCAGATCGCCTACCTCGCGGGCGGCCTGCTTGCGCTGGGCCTGTAACTCCTGAGAGCGCATATCGGCCTGTTTGCGCTGGGCATCCAGCTCCCGAAAACCCTGCAGATCGAACATCACCCCACGGCGCTGAAGCCGGGCAGCCATTTGTTCGCCGTCGCGGCGCAATTCACGAATATCGAGCATTAATCTTTCCTGCCAGTTGCAATGCCGCCACGGAGTCAAGCCGTGGCCACGGAATCAAGCCGGGGATTATCGTTGAGATGGGCCGCGAGGTCACGCCCTGTAAAGATCACACCCTGCGCAGGCAGCAGAAGTTATCAGGGCTTACGCGGATAACGCTGCCAGTCGGCATGGGCATTGCGCTGCTGCCAGTCCTGCAGTTTTTCTGCAATGCGAATTTCCAGGCCTCGCGCAACGGGTTGGTAAAAGGTTGGCGCTGCCTGATGCAGGCTTTCCGGGAAGTAGTTTTCCCCCGGCACATAGGCATCCGGGAAATCATGGGCATATTGGTATTCCGCACCATAGCCCTCGGCCTTCATCAGCTTGGTTGGCGCATTACGCAAGTGCAACGGCACTTCGTCGCTGGGATGGGCGGCCACAAAGGCACGCATCTGATTCCAGGCTTTATAAACCGCATTACTTTTCGGGGCGACCGCCAGATACACCAGTGCCTGAGCGATGGCCAGCTCACCTTCCGGGGAACCGAGGCGCTCCTGCACGTCCCAGGCATTCAGAGCTAACTGTAGAGCTCGAGGATCGGCATTGCCGATATCCTCGCTGGCCATCCTGACCACTCGACGGGCGATATAGAGTGGATCACAGCCACCATCCAACATCCGGGCAAACCAGTACAACGTGGCGTCGGGGTCAGAACCACGCATGGACTTGTGCAATGCACTGATCTGGTCATAAAAATAATCGCCGCCTTTATCAAAGCGACGCAAGCTGTCGCGCAACAGCTCCGTAACCAGCGGCAGGTCAATAACTCCCTCAGCCATATCCAGCGCAATATCGACCAGATTAAGCAACCGTCTGGCGTCACCATCGGCATGGTCCAGCAAGCGCTCGCGGGCCTCCGCATCAATGGTTACCCCCGCACATTCAGGTTGTGCCAGCGCCCGCTCCAGCAATTGATCCAGATCCTGACGCTCAATACTGCGCAGTCGATAAACCCGCGCCCGAGACAACAGCGCATTATTCAGTTCAAAAGAGGGATTTTCCGTGGTGGCACCAATAAAAATCAGAGTGCCATCTTCAACGTGGGGCAAAAATGCATCCTGCTGGGCTTTGTTGAAACGGTGCACCTCGTCCACAAACAACACCGTGCGCTTCCCATGGGTCAAACGCTCCTTGGCTTCTTTAACCGCATCACGAATTTCTTTAACACCCGCCAATACGGCGGAAAGAGTGATAAAGGCGGCGTCAACAGACTGTGCCAGAATCAATGCCAGCGTGGTTTTACCGGTACCCGGAGGGCCCCACAAAATCATGGAGTGAAGTTGCCGCTGCTCTACGGCACGACACAATGGTTTTCCCGAAGAGACCAGATGGGTTTGCCCAACATATTCATCCAGCGACGTCGGTCGCAACCGGGCCGCCAGAGGCTGATGTGACAGGTCTTCTCCAAACAGATCCGTCATGGGTTTTCTCTGAATAACAATCCGTAAAAGCCCGACTATTGCTGACGAATAACGTCAGCGCCCTCGGGGGCCACGAATTGAAAGCGGGATGCATCAAGCCGTGTATTAATTCGAGTATTGCGGAAGTCCAGCGTGGTCATTTGCCCCAGCGCATCCTCGAGCCGCATGCTGTGGGGCATCTCACCACGGAATGTCACTTCAAGCGCCACAAACAGGGTGTCATCCTGACGCGGTGACAAACGATAACTAACCTCACGGCCATGGCGGGAAATTTCTTCAATCACAAAGACCTCCGCCACGCTATCTGGGTTGCCGCCAAACAATAACGCCGGGGTATTCGCGGTCTCCTGCCCCAGAGGCTTTTCCACCACCTGCTCCAGATCAACGTCATACACCCAGACCGTGACGCCATCGGATACCGCCAACTGTTCGTAGGGCTCCAGCGTGTGCCAACGGAACCGATTGCCACGGGCCATCTGCATATCGCCGCTGGCCTCCTGCAGCCGGGTGCCACCACGATCCAGCACCACCTGTTCAAACTGGCCGGACAGTGAGTCCACCGCCGCCAGACGTTTCACCAGAGCCGTGGTCGCATCGGCCACCGCCGCCAGCGGTGTCATCAATACAGCTAGCGCGAGAGCCGGTTGGAAAAACAGGAAAACAGACCGCTTCATTATCAATCCTTTCGTTAATAACCTTTGGCCGTCACGCATTAGCGCAAACATTAGTGCGAAACAGTTAGCCCGGAACAGTTAGTCCGGAACAGTTAGTCCGGACCACCCGGCGCCAATACTTCCCGTTGCCCATTATGGCCCGCTTCACTGACAACACCGGCCATTTCCATCGCTTCCACCAGACGGGCAGCGCGGTTATAGCCAATCTTGAACTTACGCTGCACCGAAGAAATGGAGGCCCGGCGAGAATGCAGCACAAAAGCCACCGCCTCGTCATAAAGAGCATCCTGCTCTGCATCACCATCGGAGCTGGCACCGTCAAAGCCTGGCATGCCAGTGTCGCCGCCACCTTCAAGAATTTCGTCCAGGTAATTAGGTTCGCCGCGCTTGCGCCAGTCATCACATACCCGATGCACTTCCTCATCTGAGACAAAAGCGCCGTGAACTCGTTCCGGGACACTGCTGCCCACCGGCAAATAGAGCATGTCACCATGGCCGAGCAACTGCTCGGCACCACCCTGGTCCAGTACCGTGCGCGAATCAATTTTCGAGGACACCTGAAACGCCATACGCGACGGCACGTTTGCCTTGATCAAACCGGTAATAACGTCCACCGACGGTCTTTGGGTGGCAAGAATCAAATGGATGCCCGCCGCCCGTGCTTTCTGTGCGATACGAGCAATCAGCTCTTCCACTTT
Organism: Gammaproteobacteria bacterium HGW-Gammaproteobacteria-14; assembly: GCA_002840115.1. Lineage (GTDB taxonomy): Bacteria > Pseudomonadota > Gammaproteobacteria > Pseudomonadales > Alcanivoracaceae > PGZG01. The sequence goes on from PGZG01000076.1 coordinate 6,097, forward strand.
TTTACCGACGATCATCATCATGTCGGCAAACTCATCAACCACAATCACGATATAAGGGAGTCTTTCAAGCATCCGCGCCGGCTCTTCAAGATCCATCGGATCTTTCGGCTTCCACAGCGGGTCCTTGATCGACTCGCCCTTCTTCGCCGCATCACTGAGCTTCTTGTTGTAGCCGGCAATATTACGAACACCCAGCGCCGCCATCACCTTGTAGCGGCGCTCCATTTCGGCAACCCCCCAGCGCAACGCTGCGGCAGCGTCTTTCATATCCGTCACCACCGGCGTCAGCAGATGCGGAATGCCGTCATACACGGCGAGCTCAAGCATTTTCGGGTCAATCATAATCAAGCGCACATCATCCGGTGTCGCCTTGAACAGAATTGACAACAGCATGGCATTCAAGCCCACGGATTTACCGGAACCGGTGGTGCCAGCCACCAGCAAATGCGGCATTTTGGCCAGATCTGCCACCATGGGGTTACCGCTGATATCCTTACCCAACGCCATGGTTAACGGCGAGACGGACTCGTCAAACTCACGGGAGGCTACCGCTTCAGTAAAGCGAATCATCTCTCGCTGTTCATTGGGAATTTCAATGCCGACGGTGGTTTTGCCGGGAATCACTTCCACCACCCGTACGCTGATGACCGCTAATGATCGCGCCAGATCTTTAGCCAAGTTGGTAATACGGCTCACCTTGATGCCCGCCGCAGGCTGAATTTCAAAACGGGTAATTACCGGGCCGGGCTGCACAGCCACGACTTCCGCCTCGATATTGAAGTCCTTGAGCTTAAGCTCAAGCAGCCGTGACATGGCATCCAGCGCTGCATCAGAAAAGCCCTTACGACCGCCCTCGTCCACCGGGTCAAGCAGTGCTAACGGCGGCACCGTGCCGCTCACCTGAGTCGTAAACAGGGGCTGCTGCCGCTCCTTCTGCACCCGGTCACTTTTTTCAATACGCTGCACCGGTTTGACGATTTCCGGTGGCTTGCGGGTTTCGGCCTTTTTGCGCCCGGCCTCCACCACCTGACGCCGTTGCTCCTGCACCTGCCTGGTTTTGCGACGGGCTTTCAATGCCGCCACCCACACCGGGACACGACGTATCACTTCAAGAGTAATGCGACCAATATGCTCCGCCAAACGAATCCAGGAGAGATCGGTAAAGATAGTCACCCCAATCAAAAACAGGGTAACCAGCAACAAAGTGCCGCCGAGAGGGTTAAAACCGTCCAGCGCGGTGCTGCCAACAACCTTACCCATAATGCCGCCGGCATCTTCCGGCAAAATGCTGCCATTACCGGCCAGATGGATGTAACACAGCCCGGTACCAGCCACCATGGTCAGCACAAAGCCCACTAGCCGTACCAGGAACATGGGCCAGGAACCATTCATACCGGCATGGCGCTCACGTAACACGCGAACACCCCAGAAACCGATCAAAACCGGGAAGAGCCAAGCCAGATAACCAAACAAGATAAACAGCACATCAGCAAAAAACGCACCTGTTCTGCCGCCGGCGTTACGCACAACATCACTGCCACCAACAAATGACCAGCCCGGGTCCGCAGGATTGAAGGTTGCCAGAGCCAACAGCAAATAGGCCGACAGCGCCAGCAACAACAGCACCATGCCCTCCAGAAGCCCCCGTTTAAGGTGCTTGGACCAACCCTGCTCTGCTTTAACCGAAGTTTTGGAATTACTCAAAGTATGATCACTAACCCAATGAATTAAATAGGAATACTACTCTTGAAAGTGACGCCCCGCCAGTCTTTGCCCGGTGTGCCTGATAGCCCATACCGCCGTGAAAGGGGCTGATTGTCGGCCAGCGGCTCGCCATCAGCAAGGCCAACCGACCCCAGCCAACCAACGCCGCCATTATCGCCACGAGGCCCCGTCATAGGAATCTGCATTGCAAGCCATAGCAACACGCTGTTCAACGGCGAGCGCATTTGGTGTAGTTTCCCCCTCCATTCAAACCTGTTATCCCTGCGGAGGTTTTTCATGAGTAGCACCCAGCATCACAAACTGATCATTCTCGGTTCCGGCCCGGCAGGCTATGCCGCAGCCGTCTATGCTGCCCGTGCAAACCTCAACCCGGTGGTTATTACCGGCATTCAACCCGGTGGTCAGCTCACCACCACCACGGAAGTGGATAACTGGCCCGGCGATGTTGAGGGACTAACCGGCCCCGATCTGATGGTGCGCATGCAACAACATGCGGAACGCTTTAATACCGAAATTCTGTATGACCATATCAATAGCGTTGACCTGCAAAACCGCCCCTTCACTCTGGTGGGCGACAATGGCAGCTATACCTGTGATGCACTGATTATTGCCACCGGCGCCTC
>PGZG01000301.1 GCA_002840115.1 Gammaproteobacteria bacterium HGW-Gammaproteobacteria-14
ATAGCTACAGCAGTTTTGTGCAGCGCAGTCTGGCGCAGGGACTGCAAGTATATGAGGGTTTGCGAGCGGCGGGCCTGATTGAAGTTGGCGATGAAGAGATGAAGGCGCTGTTGATGAACACCTGGGTAATGGCGGCATCCTGGGCCAGCTTTGTGCACAGTATGGTGCCTGCCGAGCGGCGCGACGAGGAGCTTGATCGCACGCTGTTACGACAGGGGATTTATCAGATTGTCTGCCTGGAGGCGCCGTATTTGCGTGGCGATGCACTGCAGCATCTTGCGGCCATGAAAGCCCGCTATAGCGCGGGCGATACCCTGGAGTTGCTGTTCCCCTGAACGCGGGCTGTTGACCCCTACATCATTTGCCGCAGCACATAGTGCAAGATGCCGCCGTGCTTGTAGTACTCCACCTCCGTGGCGGTATCGAGGCGTACCAGCGCCGCAAAGGTTTGTTCGCCACGGGCACTGCGAATCACCACCCGTGTGATGCCGTGCGGTATCAGATCACCAAGCATGTCGGGGATATCAATTTCCTCGCTACCGTCCAGCCCGAGACTATGACGATCAACCCCGGCGGGAAACTGCAGTGGCAAAACCCCCATGCCGATCAAATTAGAGCGATGGATTCGTTCGAAACTTTCTGCGATCACGGCACGAATGCCCAGCAGGCTGGTGCCCTTGGCGGCCCAATCCCGTGATGAACCGGTGCCATACTCTTTGCCCGCAATAATTACGGTTGGCACCTTGTCGTTGATATAGCGCATGGCGGCACCGTAAATCGGCAGCTCTTCGCCCTGTGGCATATGTCGGGTAATACCGCCTTCGGTGCCCGGCACCATTTCGTTGCGGATGCGAATGTTGGCGAAGGTGCCGATATTGTTGCGCAGGTTCGCTTGCACGGTGCCCATCGAACCCGATTCATCAACGATCATGACGATGTCGGTAAGGATGGCGGCATGGCTGGCCGAGGCGGCGCCAAGTGCGATGACTGCGAACATGCTGGAAACGAATTTTTTGAGTTTCATGACTAGAGCCCCTTGGTTGGTCAAGACAAAGTTTCTTTTCATCATGAGCTTAAATCGTGCCAAGTTTTTTA
>PGZG01000077.1 GCA_002840115.1 Gammaproteobacteria bacterium HGW-Gammaproteobacteria-14
CGGACCCTGGCAGTTTATTCCCTCCACGGGCAAAGCCTTCGGCATGGAGCAACATTACTGGTATGACGGCCGTCGCGATATTCTTCAATCCACCGAAGCCGCTTTAACCTATCTCGACCGACTGGCGAAACGCTTTGGTGATGACTGGGAGCTTGCTCTGGCCTCCTACAATGCCGGCGGCGGCACCGTATCACGAGCAATCACTCGCAACCGCAACCGCAACCGACCTGTGGATTACTGGAATCTGGATTTACCTCGGGAAACCCGGGACTATGTGCCAAAACTGATCGCCCTTAGTCAGATCGTCCGAGACCCACAGAAATACGGCCTGACACTAACGCCCATTGCCAATGCACCCTACTTTGAAGTGGTGGACATCGAAGGCCAGCTGGACTTGAAGCTCGCGGCAGAAATGGCGCAGACCGATGTTAACGAAATCTATTACCTGAACGCTGGCTTCAGTCAATGGGCCACACCGCCCAACGGCCCCCATCGCATACTGGTACCAGTGAGTCAGGCCAATATTTTTCGGCAGGCTTTGGCGGAATTACCACCGGAACAACGATTGCGATGGCAGGAGTACACCATTCGGCCCGGCGATACCCTCGGTGGCATTGCTCGCCAACATAACACCAATATCGAAGCACTTCGGGAAGCAAACCGACTACGCGGAAATACGATTGTTGCAGGGCGGACCCTGCTTATTCCACAACCCAGCGCTGCTGCTGACAGCTATCCCTTGAGCGCTGACAATCGCTTGCAAACACGACAAAACCAAAGCCCGGCGGGACGTAGCCGCACAAATTACACAGTGCGCTCCGGTGACAGTCTATGGACCATTGCCCGTCGACATAATGTCACTGTTCGCGAACTGGCGCACTGGAACGGCATGGCTCCCGGCGATACCCTCGCCGCCGGTCGGCAACTGGTTATCTGGACCCAGGGCCCAACTGCTGCACCGTCGGCAGACCGGCCGGAAATGATTCGCCGGGTAAATTATGCCGTGCGGCGCGGCGACTCATTGCACGCCATTGCCAATCGCTTCAATGTGTCCGTAACCGAGATTACCAGCTGGAACAACCTTAACGCCCGTCGCTATCTCCAGCCGGGTCAACGCCTCACTCTGTTTGTGGACGTTCGCAATGCACCTTGAACGCCGGCGGCGCAGGACATGGATGAGCTATTTTTCGGTGGCCGGTTTTTTGCGACCCCATTTTTCGCAAATATCCAATTGGCCACTGGCGGCACTACTGGCAATCGCCACTAGCCTTGGCGCCAACGAACGACCCAGCCACGGCTATCATCCCTATGGTGTGCTGAAATCCCCCGCCGATTTTTCCCATTTCGATTACGTTAACCCGAACGCCCCCAAAGGTGGCACCCTGAAACTTCTGGGCAGCGGCGACTTTGATAACCTCAACCCCTACATTCTGGCTGGCCGCAGTCCGGCCAATACTCCCGGTCTGTTCGTGTTTGGCTTTATTGATACCACCGACACCCTGCTGATGGGCAGTGAAGCTGGCAACCGAATTGGTGATGAGGCTGGCAGCGCTTACGGCCTGATCGCCGAAACCATTCTCTGCCATCCGTCTCTGGATTATTGTGATTTCACCCTACGCGCAGAAGCTCGTTTTCAGGATGGCACCCCCATCACCGCTGCCGATGTTGTCTTTTCGTTTGAAACACTGCGCGACCATGGCCACCCCCGTTATGCACTGATGTTCGGTCAGATTAAAACGGTTACCGCGATAAACCCGAAACGGGTACGCTTTACTTTCGCTGGCGAACACCGCCGTCAACTTCCCTTGATTGCCGGGCAACTACCGGTACTGCCCAAACATTATTGGCAAGAGCGGGATTTTACTCGCCCGACACTCGAGGCTCCGGTCATCAGCGGCCCCTATCGAATAGCCTCTGTACAGCCAGGCCGACAAATTGTTTTCCAGCGAGACCCAAACTATTGGGGCAAGGACTTACCCGTTAATCGAGGGCGCTACAACTTTGATCAGGTGGTCGTGGACTACTATCGTGATGCACAAGTGGCATTCGAGGCTTTCAAAGCCGGAGGCTACGACGTTCATCTGGATTACATTGCCAAGCATTGGGCCACTGCCTACGATTTCCCGGCCACACGGGATGGCCGTGTAATTCGCCGCGAAAGCCGCCATCAGGTTGCCCAGGGAAGTCAGGCGTTTTTTATCAATCAACGCCGAGCACCGTTTAATGACATGCGTGTTCGTCAGGCCCTTGGCCTGCTCTTCGATTACGAATGGACCAACCGAACGATTTTCAACGGCGCCTACCAACGTCAACTGAGCTGGTTTCCCAATAGCGACAACGCTGCCAAAGGCTTACCGTCAAACCGGGAACTGGAGTTGCTGGCTCCTTTCAAGGAGCAACTCCCTGCGGCCCTGTTCGAGCAGCCCATTAGCCTGCCGGTCAGTGACGGCTCCGGACGCGATCGCCGCCGGATCAGCGAGGCTCTGATATTGCTTCGTGAAGCAGGATGGGTTGTTCGCGACAAACGCATGACCCATGAAGAAACCGGCGCCGTACTGTCAGTGGAAATCCTGACCCACCATAATCCGGGCATGGATCGCGTAGTTCAGCCCTGGCTAAGAAACTTGGAAGCGGCTGGCATTAATGCCAGCTACCGCAGCGTTGACCCCGGAAACTTCAAGGAACGTCTGGATACCTTTGATTTTGATATCACCATTTTTGTATTGCCACAGAACCTGTTTCCCGGGATTGAGCTGCGGGAATATTTTCATTCCGAATCCGCAGCTATTAATGGCTCACGGAATCTGGCAGGCATTCAGGATCCAGTTGTGGATGCCCTAATTGATAGAGTGCTGTCTGCAGAAACCCTGTCTGACTATCGCGCAGCGGTTCATGCTTTGGACCGCGTGTTAATGTGGAGCCACTATACAATTCCCCACTGGTTCCTCGGCAGCCATCGCTTGGCTTGGTGGGACCGTTTTGACCAACCCGATGCGCCCATGCCCTATATTCTCGGAACAGAAACCTGGTGGCTAAAAAACCCGGCAAGCACGCCACACTAACAACACATAACAACAGGTTCACAACAGGGAGACACCCATGAAAATACTGCCACTGGTCTTACTGAGCGCCGTCACCCTGACTCAAATGATCAGCGCCCAGACCGTGAGCGCAACCGCAATCGACGAGAATATCGGTCAACATGCCGTTGCCATGCATGGCAGCCCTAAATATAGCGCCGATTTCCGCCACTTTGACTATGCCAACCCGGAAGCACCAAAGGGCGGCAACCTGCGCCGCCATGTGATCGGCACCTTTGACAGCTTTAATCCCTTCATTCCTCAAGGCAAGGCAGCCAGCGGTCTCGGCTATATTTACGATACCCTCACAACCGCCAGTCAGGATGAACCCTTCACTCAGTATGGACTACTCGCAAAATCAATCGAAATCGCCAAAGATCGGCGCTGGGTTATTTATCACTTACGTCCCGAGGCTCGCTTTTCTGACGGCGAGCCAGTGACCGCTAATGACGTGGTATTTTCCTTTAACTTGCTCACCGAGAAAGGTTCACCGTTTTACGCTTACTACTACGGTGACGTCAGTAAGGTGGAGGCCCTCGATAAACACACCGTCCGCTTCAGCTTTAAGGATACCGGCAACCGGGAGCTGCCTCTTATTGTGGGGCAGCTACAGGTTCTACCGAAACATTATTGGCAGGAACGGGATTTCAGTCGCGTAAACCTGGACATCCCAATCGGAAGCGGCCCTTACGAACTGGAGAGTTTTCGCCCTGGTAGTCGTGTGGTGTACAAACGCCGTGCAGACTATTGGGGGAAGGATCTTCCGGTAAACCGAGGACATTACAATTTCGATCAAGTCAGTTTTGAATATTTTCTTGATGAAACGGTTTCCCTTGAGGCCTTCAAGGGTGGTCGTTACGACTGGCGAGCTGAGCGCAGCGCCAAAGATTGGGCCACAGGTTATGCCGGCCCCGCTCTAAGTCGTGGTGATATTGTGATGGCAGAAATTCCCCACCGCTTGCCCGCAGGCATGCAGGGTTTCGTCTTTAATCAACGGCGCGACCTGTTCAAAGATCGAGTACTCCGTGAGGCCATTGGCCTTGCCATGGATTTTGAATGGTCCAATCAAAATCTTTTTCATGGGCAATACGTTCGTAGTCGCAGCTATTTTCAAAACTCAGAAATGGCGGCCACCGGCCTACCTTCTGCAGCGGAGCTGGAAATTCTGGAACCGTTTCGCAAACAGCTGCCAGAAGAAGTCTTTACCACTGAGTATCAACCACCAAAAACAGACGGCAGTGGACGACCACGGCAGAACCTGCAGCGCGCTCAGAAAATGCTGACCAATGCGGGCTATACTCTTGACAACGGTCAGCTCACTAGCGCTGATGGGAAAGCCGTTAATTTTGAAATCCTGCTGGACAGCCCGGCCTTTGAACGTATTGCTCTGCCATTTTCACGCAACCTTAAAATACTAGGCGTCAATGCCGCCGTACGTCGCGTAGATGCCACTCAGTATCTTGAGCGCATTCGCAACTTTGACTACGACATGGTGGTAGCCGTGTTCCCACAATCAAACTCTCCCGGCAATGAACAGAGGGATATGTGGCACTCCACAGCGGCGACACAGGCCGACTCACGCAATTTAATGGGGCTGACAGATCCCGTCGTCGACCAGCTGGTGGAGCTTATTATTAATGCCCCGGATCGAGAGCAATTAGTGATTCGTGCCAAAGCCCTCGATCGAGTCCTGCAGTGGGGCCATTATCTGGTGCCAAACTGGCATATCGACCGTTACCGGGTGGCCTACCGGAACACCCTCTCCCGGCCCGCCATATCGCCACCCTATGGTCTCCCCATTGATACCTGGTGGCATAGGGAGCTCTGATGAGCTGGTATATCGCTCGACGTCTGGCGCTCATCGTGCCAACCCTGTTTGGCATTTTGGTGCTGAACTTTCTGATTGTGCAGGCCGCCCCCGGCGGACCTGTAGAGCGCATGGTAGCGGAGTTAAAAGGCTTTCATGGCGGCGCCGCAACCCAGCAATTTGCTGGCATCAGCGCCGATATGCTGAGTACCGGCTCAGGACTCCAGGGAGGCTCCGGGGTTCAAGGGGATTACCGTGGCTCCCAGGGACTGCCACCAGAGCTGATTGAACGCATTGAAAAACTCTACGGTTTTGATAAACCGCCACTAGAGCGGTTTCAGTTAATGCTCGGTAATTATCTGCGCTTCGAGCTGGGCGATTCCTATTTTCGTGGCAAACCCGTCACCGAACTGATTATTGAGCGGCTACCAGTTTCCATTTCCCTTGGTCTATGGAGCACGCTGCTCGCCTATCTGATTTCCGTACCACTGGGAATTCGCAAGGCAGTGCGGCATGGCAGCTCTTTTGATGTATGGACCAGCAGTGCGGTGATCATTGGCTATGCTATCCCCAGCTTTCTGTTTGCGATCCTGCTAATCGTGCTGTTCGCTGGCGGCAGCTATCTCGACTGGTTTCCGCTACGCGGGCTTACCTCGGACAACTGGGAAGAGCTGTCATGGCTGGGGAAAGCCGGTGACTATATCTGGCATATCACCCTCCCCACTATCGCCATCGTCATCGGCAACTTTGCCACGCTGACAATGCTGACCAAAAACTCTTTTCTTGATGAGGTCAGCAAACTGTATGTACAAACCGCCATGGCCAAAGGATTGAGTGAGAACCAGGTGCTCTATCGACATGTATTTCGCAACGCCATGCTAATTATTATTGCAGGGTTCCCAGCCGCCTTTGTCGGTATGTTTTTTACCGGCGTTCTGCTTATCGAATATATTTTCTCACTGGATGGACTGGGGCTACTGGGTTTTGAGTCTGTACTCAACCGGGATTATCCAGTGGTATTTGGCACCCTGTTTATCTTCACTCTGGTTGGTTTGCTATTAAAACTGATTAGTGACCTGACCTATGTTCTGGTCGATCCTCGTATCGACTTTGAGCGCAAGGATTTCTCCTGATGAATCCAGTCACCGCGCGCCAATGGCAGGCATTCAAAGCCAACCGCAGAGGTTTCTGGTCATTGTGGATATTTTTAGTCGCTTTTGCTTTTTGCCTTGGCGCCGAACTTATCGCCAACGACAAACCCTTACTATTGAGCTACCAGGGAAAACTATACAGTCCGCTACTGGTGAGTTACCCGGAAACCGAATTTGGTGGCATGTTTGAAACAGAAGCCAACTATCGAGACCCCTTTGTTCAGGAGTTGATCGAGGCTGATGGTTGGCTTCTATGGCCCATGATTCGCTTTAGCTACAACACCATTAATTACGACCTGACGGTGCCTTCGCCTGCCCCCCCTTCTGCAGAAAACTGGCTTGGTACCGACGATCAGGGCCGTGATGTACTGGCGCGAATTATCTATGGGCTGCGTCTGTCTCTACTTTTCGGCTTGATGCTGACCATCGCCAGCAGTCTGGTTGGGGTTATTGTCGGCGCCATTCAAGGCTATTACGGGGGCTGGATTGACCTCGCCGGGCAGCGCTTTCTGGAAGTCTGGTCAAGCATGCCGACGCTGTATTTACTGATTATCTTGTCGAGCTTTGTAACGCCAGGTTTTTGGTGGTTATTATTGATCATGCTGCTGTTTTCCTGGATGACACTGGTCGACCTGGTCAGAGCTGAATTTCTACGTGGGCGCAACCTGGACTATGTGCGAGCCGCAAGAGCTCTCGGTGTTCGCGACTCGGTAATTATGTTCCGACACATTCTGCCCAATGCGATGGTGGCTACACTCACCTTTATGCCTTTTATTCTTAATGGCTCTATTGTCACCCTAACCTCTCTGGACTTTATCGGTTTTGGCATGCCCCCAGGGGCTCCCTCCATGGGCGAGCTATTAGGCCAAGGCAAGGCCAACCTGCATGCCCCGTGGCTGGGTATCAGTGCTTTTGTTTCGTTGGCCTTCATTTTGTCGTTGCTGATTTTTATTGGCGAAGCAGTTCGAGATGCCTTTGATCCCCGGAAATATATGCGATGAATATCCGCTTGCAGATCGACAACCTGAGTATTCGTTTTGCGGATAATCTCGCCGTAGATAACGTTAGTCTGAAACTGGAAGCAGGCCGTATGCTGGCACTGGTTGGTGAGTCCGGTTCCGGAAAATCCCTGACTGCACTTGCGGTACCGAATCTGCTGCCCGCTCAGGCTCAGCGGCAGGTGGATCAAATTCTTCTTGATGGTGAGGACATTACCCGAGCATCACCACTGCGCCTGCAGTCACTGCGCGGCAACCGAATCGGCATGATTTTTCAGGAGCCGTTATCGGCACTGAACCCGCTGCATACTGTGGCAAAACAACTTGCAGAGTCGCTGGAAGTTCATCAGAAACTTAGCACATCCGCAGTACAGCAACGGTCCCTGGAGCTGCTATCACTAGTGCGGCTGCCAGCGCCAGAATCCATGCTATCGCGCTACCCCCATCAGTTATCCGGCGGCCAACGACAGCGTGTAATGATTGCCATGGCCCTGGCCAATAACCCGTCGATCCTGATTGCCGACGAGCCCACCACTGCCCTCGATGTCACCGTCCAACAGGGCATTCTTGATTTGCTAAAGGATCTGCAACGGGATCTGAATCTAGCCGTTATGCTGATCACCCATGATCTGGGCATTGTTGCGCGCTACGCGGAAGATCTGGCGGTTATGCATCAGGGGCGTATCGTGGAGTCCGGCACTACGGCACAGGTTCTTGCTGCCCCCCAAGCGGACTACACCCAAAAATTACTGGCGGCGGAGCCCCATGGCCATGCCCCCACGTCCGACACATCAAAAGCCCCCCACCTATGCAGCGACAATCTTCGGGTGTGGTTCAAGCAAAAGAAAGGCTGGGGACGCCACGACTGGTTTAAAGCCGTGGACAATGCCAGCTTTTCTCTGCGCAAAGGCGAAACACTGGGCATTGTTGGCGAATCCGGCTCCGGGAAATCCACGTTGGCACTGGCATTACTAAGGCTTATCGACAGCCGGGGCAATATTCGGCTCGGCGACTGGGCATTGAATGACCTGCGCGGCCGTGCCTTGACCCCGTTGCGTAAACGGATGCAGGTAGTGTTTCAGGACCCCTGGGCCACGTTGAACCCACGTATGACCATCGGCCAGATTATTGCGGAAGGCCTCTATGCAAAAGAATACGTGGCCGAGCGTACCGAAGGATTCGACGCTCTCAAAGCAGCCGTTGCCAAATACACACCAGACTACGTCGAAAAGATTTCCGGCGTTGGGGCGGAAGATTTGAAAACGGCCGCCCGCATGTATGCAAAAGCAAAGCGCGCCAGCATCATTTATGCGATGGGCATCACGCAGCACATCAGCGGCACCGATAACGTAAAGAGCACCGCCAACCTGGCAATGCTTTGCGGT
>PGZG01000078.1 GCA_002840115.1 Gammaproteobacteria bacterium HGW-Gammaproteobacteria-14
AATCCTCCATGCTGAAATCATCACGGGATGCCTGAATTTCCGTACGACGCTCATCGGAGTACTCTTCACGCACAGCGTGCAGCTCATCACGAATCACCTGCATCAGGCGTTCGGGATCAGCCAGAATCAAGCCCAGCTCGCGAATCTTGTCGAGCAGGTCCTGATAGTCCAGTACCAGTTTTTCCTGCTCCATGCCGGTGAGCTTTTGCAGGCGCAACTCAAGAATTGCCTGGGCCTGTTCCGGCGACAAATAATATTTTCCGTCACGTAGCCCAAACTGCTCTGGCAGATTATCCGGGCGACACGCATCTTCTCCGCCGGCGCGTTCGAGCATTTCAATCACGTTGCCCGGCGCCCATGCGGTAGCAATCAAACGCTCTTTCGCCTCTGCACCGCTGGGAGATTCCTTGATTAACTGAATCACCGGGTCAATGTTAGCCAGAGCAACTGCCAGACCTTCCAGCACATGGCCTTTCTCGCGGGCCTTGCGCAGTTCATATACCGTACGACGGGTCACCACTTCACGGCGGTGACGAACAAAGGCCTCCAGCATATCTTTGAGATTAAGAATGCGGGGCTGGCCATCCACCAATGCAACCATGTTAATGCCGAAAACGCTTTCCATCTGCGTCTGGGCATAGAGGTTATTGAGCACCACATCAGTGTTTTCACCACGACGAAGCTCAATGACGATACGCATACCGTCTTTGTCGGACTCATCACGCAACTCAGTGATGCCTTCCAGTTTTTTCTCTTTAACCAGCTCGGCGATTTTTTCAATCAAGCGAGCCTTGTTTACCTGATAGGGAATCTCGGTAACGATAATCGACTGCTTGCCAGCCTTGTCACTTTCTTCAACATGGGCGCGGGCGCGCATGTAAACCCGGCCACGGCCGGTACGATAGGCCAGCACAATACCTGCACGACCATTAATGATACCGGCGGTGGGGAAATCCGGGCCCTTGATGTATTCCATCAAGTCGTCCGGGGTCAGCTCGCTATCATCAATCAGCGCCAGACAGGCATCCACCACCTCACCCAGATTATGCGGTGGAATATTAGTAGCCATGCCCACCGCGATACCGGAGGAGCCATTAACTAACAGGTTCGGCACCCGCGTTGGCATTACCGCCGGAATCTGTTCGGTGCCATCATAGTTGGGAACGAAGTCGACGGTTTCTTTATCCAGATCCGCCAGCAATTCGTGGGCGATCTTCGACATGCGCACTTCGGTGTATCGCATGGCCGCTGCGTTATCGCCGTCAATCGAACCGAAGTTACCCTGACCATCCACCAGCATATGACGCAGCGAAAATGGCTGGGCCATACGAACAATGGTGTCATATACCGCAGAGTCGCCGTGGGGGTGATATTTACCAATCACGTCACCCACCACACGGGCGGACTTCTTGTAGGGCTTGTTCCAGTCGTTGCTCAACTCGTGCATGGCAAACAGCACCCGGCGGTGTACCGGTTTGAGGCCATCACGAACATCTGGCAAGGCTCGGCCGACGATCACGCTCATGGCGTAATCAAGGTAAGACTGTTTGAGCTCGTCTTCGATATTGACCGGGGTGACTTCTTTGGCGAGATCCGTCATTGCTCTTTTATATCCCCTAACTGACAACGTCATACCCGACCATTGGCCGGGCTTACTGGAAAGCTCGCGATGATAGCACAGACGGCGCCGAAACCATGCCGTAAAGGCGCTGAGAAGCGCTGAGAGCCGCTTTTGTGTACAACAGGGAGTCACCCACAGGGTTGACGGATGTTTTGACCACGGCTGGCAACGCGATCCGCTATACTGCGCGCCTTGACTACTAAATAAGCCTACTAATAAGACCACCAACCCGGAGCCCCGATGAGCACTGGTGCCGCCCCCGCTGATCTGATTATCCATGCCCGCTGGATTGTGCCCGTGGAGGGCAGCGGCCCTCTGGACCATCATGCGCTGGTAGTCCGCGACGGCCTGATTGCGGATTTGCTGCCGTCGGATCAGGCCGACGCTCGCTGGCAGGCCGAGCGAACCTTGCATCTGGGCCAGCATGCTTTGACCCCCGGCTTTATTAATGCCCACACCCATAGCGCCATGAATCTGTTTCGAGGTCTGGCGGATGACCTGCCGCTAATGACATGGCTGGAGCAGCATATCTGGCCCGCAGAGGGCAAGTGGATCAGCGACGAGTTTGTTTATGACGGCACCCGGTTTGCCTGTGCCGAAATGATTCGTAGCGGCACCACCTGTTTTGCCGATATGTACTTTTTCCCCGAGGCCATCGCCCGAGCCGCCCAGGAAGCGGGTCTGCGTGCGACTCTATTTTCCCCGCTGCTGGATTTTCCCACCCCCATGGCTCAGGGACCGGAAGACTACCTTCGGCTGGCACTCACAGCCCACGACAACTGGCGCCATGAACCACTGATCCAGATCGGCTTTGGCCCCCATGCTCCTTATACGGTGTCCGACGGCCCGCTACAGAAAGTACTGACCTACGCCGAGGAGCTGGACCTGCCCATCATGATGCATATCCATGAAACCGCGGGGGAAATCATGATGGCAACCACGGATGGCGGGCCGCGCCCATTACAGCGTCTGCATGATCTCGGATTGCTGGGACCGCGATTGCTGGCGGTCCATATGACTCAGTTAACCGACGATGAAATCGCCCTGCTAGCCCATACGGGCACTTCCGTGGTGCATTGCCCGGAGTCAAACCTCAAGCTCGCCAGCGGTTTCTGCCCGGTGGAGAAGCTGCGGCAAGCTGGCGTTAACGTCGCCCTCGGCACCGACGGTGCCGCCAGCAATAATGATCTGGATATGCCCGGCGAAATGAAAACCGCCGCACTGCTGGCAAAGGCCGTAGCACAGGATGCCGCCGCCCTACCCGCCGCCGCGGCTCTGGAAATGGCCACGCTGGCCGGCGCGCGTGCATTGGGCCTGGAAAGCCAGATCGGTTCACTGGTTATTGGCAAGCAAGCCGATATGATTGCCATTGATTTGGGCGCCCCGGAGACCCAACCCCTTTACGACCCGGTGGCCCAGATTGTGTATGCGATGAGCCGTCAGCAAGTTACCCATACCTTCGTTGCGGGTCGCTGCCTGATGGAAAATCGCACCCTGACCACCCTGAATGAAGCCCGGGTTTTGCGTGACGCACGCACCTGGGGTGACCGTATCCGAGGAGAACAGCCATGACCCCGGCGCAGGATAGTCCCCGTCCTCGCAATGTGGACGCTCAGGAAATTGCCAAATTTGAAGCACTGGCGGAACGCTGGTGGGACCCGACTTCCGAGTTTCGCCCACTGCACGATATCAATCCGCTTCGGCTCGACTACATTGATCAGCGGGTCGGCCTGCGAGGCAAAACCGTGATTGATATCGGCTGCGGCGGCGGGCTGGTTTCCGAAGGCATGGCGCGACGCGGCGCTAAAGTCACCGGCATTGATCTGGGTGAGGCTCCACTGGCAGTGGCCCGCCTGCACGCGGAGAAAGACGGCATTGAGGTGGAATATCTGAATATTACCGCCGAAGAAATTGCCGCCCAGCGGGCCGGTCAATACGACGCCGTCACCTGCCTGGAAATGCTGGAACATGTGCCAGACCCCGGTGCTGTCATTGCCGCCTGCGCCAAGCTGGTCAAGCCCGGTGGTCAGGTATTTTTCTCCACCATTAATCGCAACCCGAAGGCCTTTGCTCTCGCGATTGTCGGCGCTGAATATATCCTCCGCCTGCTGCCACGGGGCACCCATGAGTACGCCAAGTTAATCAAACCCTCCGAACTGGCTGGCTGGGCCCGCGATGCCGGCCTGCAGCTAAAGGATACCTGCGGCATGCAATACAACCCCTTTAGCGCCCGTGCCAGCTTGAACCGGGATGTGTCTGTCAATTATCTGATGCACTGCATCAAGGCTGAGGACTAAGCGGTGGCGGATGCAGTTTTTTTTGATCTGGATGGCACCCTGATTGATACCGCACCGGACTTCCACACAGTGCTTAATGCCATGCTCGCAGAAAACGGACGTCCAGCCCTACCCTACAACAAAGTGCGCTCGCAGGTTTCCAATGGTGCCCGGGCGGTCATACACGCCGGTTTTGGCGGCAAGCCCGGCGAAACGGATTTTGATGCACGCCTGAACGAGTTTCTTGACCGCTATGTGGAACACCTCACCGTGGGCTCACAACTCTTTCCCGGCATGGCAACCGTACTCGACCGACTGGACGCACAACGCATTCCCTGGGGTATTGTCACCAACAAGCCAGCCCGATTTACCCTGCCTTTATTACAGGGGCTGCAGCTGAGTGACAGGGTTGGCCCGGTTATCTGCCCGGATCATGTGGTGGAACGAAAACCCCACCCGGAGGGCTTGCTAAAAGCGGCCGCCATGATTGATGTACCGGCGGATCGCTGTGTCTATGTGGGGGATCATGATCGCGATATTGCCGCCGGGCGTAATGCGGGCATGACCACCATCGGCGTGCTGTTTGGCTACCTCGATGATGGCGAAGATCCTTTACAGTGGGGTGCCGACCTCTATGCCGCCGATAGCAGCGAGCTGCTCAGCCTGCTTAACCTGTAATCGGGTAAAGCTATAACCCAGCGCCCCCGACCTCATTAACATTGAGTGCCGCGCCAACATATTCAGCAGAGGAAATAATGAGTACAGCCCAGACCAATGCCATGAACTATCAATGCCCGGCGGATGCGTTCAAAGACCGGATTATTCTGGTCACCGGTGCCGGCGAGGGAATTGGCCGAGCCGCAGCACTGGCGCTGGCCAAACATGGCGCCACCGTGGTTCTGCTGGGCCGCACACCGGCGAAACTGGAGGCGGTTTACGACGAGATCAAGGCCATGGGTGCCCCCGAGCCGGCCATGGCTCCGGTCAATCTGGAAGTAGCACGGCCCGCGGATTTTGAAGAGCTGGCGGGACTGCTCGGTGACACCTTTGGGCGCCTGGACGGCATTTTGCACAACGCCTCAGTACTCGGTGAGATCACACCGCTTGATCAGTACGGCTACTCCACCTGGGACAGCGTGCTTCAGGTAAACCTGAACGCGGCTTTCTATTTAACCCGCTCCTTGCTGCCACTACTCAAGGACTCTGCCGACGCCTCAATCCTGTTCACCACTTCAAGCGTGGGTCGTAAAGGTCGTGCTTTCTGGGGAGCCTATGCAGTTAGCAAATTCGCCACGGAGGGACTTATGCAAGTGCTGGCGGATGAGCTGGAGAATGTGGCCCCGATCCGGGTCAACTGTATTAACCCCGGCGCCACCGCCACCCGCATGCGAGCCATGGCCTACCCGGCGGAAGATGCCACCACCCTGAAACGACCTGAGGACATTCTGGCACCCTATCTGTTTTTGCTAGGCCCCGCCGGGCATGGCGTTAACGGCCAGTCACTGGATGCACAACCACGCTAGCCCAACTCTGGTAAGGGGGTGGCTCCGGCCAGAACACCGCTGAGCATCCCCTGCAAAGCCAAGCTTGACCGAAACGCAAACACAACTGACTCATCGGTCAACCGGGTTTAGTCTTCCTGCACGTACCGTGTTTACGAAAGACCAAGTGCCGGAGATAACAATAATGAAAGCCCTTCTTATACTGATGCTGGCTGGCTCACTGACTCTGGCCGGAGTCAGTGCCGCTAATGATAATCCTGCCAATCTGAGCCCCGAGCAAATGGCAGAATTTCAGCGCCTGCTACCCGGCGTTGAACTCACCCCGGAATTGATCCGTATGATGATGGAGGTCAGCCTGAACGCCGACCTGCCCGTTAACGAGCGAATGCGTGCCATTGCCCGCCTTTCTGGCATCGACAAGCTGCCGGAAGGTCAGCGCATGAAACGGGTAATCTGCATCTGGGATCTGGTGGGGCGCAATGGCCCCGTTTTTGGTGCCGCCATGGAGGCTCGTGCTCAGGCACTGGAGTTTGGCATTGAGCTCGACATGGTCCCCTACACCAATGAAGGCGTCATGGTGGAGGAGTTTAAATCCGGGCGCTGCGATGCAGCATTAATGAGTGGGCTGCGTGCACGGCAATTCAATAAATTCACCGGTTCCATTGACGCTATTGGCGCAGTGCCAGATCGCGACCATTTACGCACCCTGTTTCAGGTGGCCACTCATCCACGCAATGCCGGTCGCATGGTTAGCGGTCAGTACGTAGTACTCGGGGTTTTCCCAGCGGGAGCTGCATTTGTTTTTGTGAATGACCGCGAGATTAACACTCTGTCCAAGGCGGCTGGCAGGAAAGTCGCCGTGCTGGATTACGATCCCATGCAGGCTCGCATGATTGCTGGCGTCGGCGCCACCCCCGTAGCCACTGACATTACCCGCGCACCCGGTATGTTCAACAATGGCGTGGTCGATATTCTGGCGGCACCTTTGCTCGCTTATGAAGTGCTTGAGCTTTACAAAGGCATGAGCCCGAACGGCGGCATTATTAATTACCCGCTGGCACAAATCACCATGCAGTTGATCGGCCGAATTGATAAATTCCCCAACGAAGCCGCTCAGCTTATCCGTGAATCTTCATTTGAACAGTATGACCGGATTACCGCCATGGTCATGCAGGAGGAAGCCAAGGTGCCAGAACGCTGGTGGATCCCGATCCCGGAAAGCGATATGCGTGAATACGACACCATGATGCAGCAGGCCCGTATCTCGCTGCGGGACATGGATTACTACGACGCAGAAATGTTGACACTGCAGCGCCGCATACGTTGTCGCTTTGCACCGGATCGCGGAGAGTGCGTTAACCCGGTGGAATAATATGTTCGCTGTGCTCGCATCAGCATGCACATTATCTCTAAGGACTCTACTTATGAAACAGAAAATGATGGCCACACTACTACTGCTCATTGGCATCATGGCCCTGTCGTCTGCCCATGCAGAAACCGTAGCCATGAGTGATAATCAGCGGGCAGAACTAGCCAAAATCGCACCAGGTCTTACCATCACCCCGGCACTGGCAGAGCAGCTGCGCGCCACTGCCTATGATCAATCGCTGACTATTCCTGAGCGAGTTTCCGCAATCCGTAAACTCGCGGGCTACCCCGACGGCGAGCTGATCAAGCGCACTGTTTGCATCTGGGATATTGCGGGTCGGTCCGGACCGATTTTCTCTGCCGCCCAGGATCAGCGCAGTCAGATCATGGAATATGGCGTTGATGTAGAGCTGGTGCCCTACACCAGCGAATCAGTGATGGCCGAAGACCTGAAATCCCAGCGCTGCGACGCTGCACTTATGACCGGTTTGCGGGCACGGCTGTTTCATCGTTATAGCGGTACCATTGACTCTGTTGGCGGCGTGCCGGACGAAGAGCATATGCGTGTACTGATGCAAGCAGTTAATCACCCGCGTAACGCACACCGCATGGTCAGTGGTGAATATGTGGTGCTGGGCATTGCCCCCGCCGGCGCCGCCTATGTCTTCGTCAACGACAGATCCATTAGCAGCCTGGCGAAAGCTGCAGGAAAGAAAGTCGCGGTACTGGACTACGATCGTACTCAGGCAGAAATGGTGTCACAGATTGGCGCCACACCGATTGCAACGGATATTGTCAGCGCCCCAAATATGTTCAACAACGGTGTTGTTGATGTACTAGCCGCACCATTAGTCGCCTATGAAGTTCTGGAGCTTTACAAAGGCATGAGCCCCAACGGTGGCATCGTGCGCTTTCCTTTAGCGCAAATTTCCATGCAGCTCATTGGCCGCCATGAAAAATTTCCCAATGAAATTGCGCAACTTGTTCGCGAGGCCTTTCTCGCCGGGTTCGATATGATTTTAGAACGACTGGCGGAAGAAACGGCAAAGGTATCTCCGCATTGGTGGATTGACATTCCAGAGAGAGATCAGCAGGAGTACGAAATCATGATGCAGCAGGCCAGGCTACATCTACGTGATCAGGGTTACTATGACCCGGAAATGCTAGCGCTTCAGCGACGCGTTCGCTGTCGGTTTGATGGTTCTCGCTCAGAGTGCGTTAACCCGGTGGAGTAAGCTTTTCTCTCAGAGTCTTATGGCGTTTTCTAATGCTGGGTTTTGATGTAATGCCTTCGTACATACATCAAAACCCAAGTCATTATTTATTCATAATTTCAATGCATATAACCTTTCGGTAATTCCAGCTCATCAAGCCCGCCCCAGACATCCACTCGGTTGTCGGAAAACAAATCCAGCTCCGGGGCCAATGCCTGTACATAGCGATCAAAATACAGGAACTGTTTTAACAGCAGGGCAAACTCGCGGGGGAAGCGAATGCCATGCTCCTCACCAACACGAATCAGATCCAGCAACAGTCGATTCACTTCACGATCGTTGCGATCACCCTGCACCAGGCTGGCGGGATCCACATTCACCAACCGGTCCTGGAGCTTTTCAATATCCGCC